>JAUNDA010000103.1 GCA_030526295.1 Eubacteriales bacterium | reverse complement strand
CGTAATGTGAATTTTTAAATTCAACACTTTTATAACAAAAACAGAACTTACTCTTGCACATGGTCTGTTTTGTTCTTATCCTAGTATCAGGTTATCTGTCTGTCAGAAAGGAGACCTTTATGAGTCGAAAGATCAAAGGTAACGGCAAACACCTTACCTTTTCTGACAGGGTTTATATCGAGCAGGAACTCATGCAAAAGAGTTCCCTCAGGGACATTGCGTCCGTATTGGGAAAAGACCCCTCTACCATAGCAAAAGAGATAAGGCTCCACAGTGAAGCCGTGCTGCACAGCACTTACCGCCGTCCAAAGTGTTCCCTCTGCAGGCACTTCAGGAAATGCAGGGACACCCTGCTTATCTGTTCCGGCTGCCAGAGGCCCTGCTGCGGAAACTGTAAGACAAACCTTGAGCTGTCACGGAACTGCAAGGACTATGATCCCTTTGTCTGTGCCAGACTGGCAAAATCCCCACATGTATGCAACGGCTGTGACCTGAGGAACACCTGCCATGAGGCCAAGAAATACTACCATGCCAAGCCGGCCCAGAAAGCCTATGAGGAAACACTGTCGTCTTCCAGGTCCGGCATAAACATGACACCCGAGGAACTCCAGGAACTTAACGGGCTTATTTCACCCCTGGTACTCAGGGGCCAGCCGCTCAGCCACATATTTGCCGTTCACGGTGATGAGATACCGGTATGCAGAAGAACCCTTTACAACTACTTCGACCGGAGTGTTTTCCAGGCCAGGAACATTGACCTGCCCAGGCGCGTGCGCTACAAGAAGCGCAAAAAGCGACCCGAGCCCCGCAGGAAGGACGTAGAGCAGGCTTACCGCAACAGGCGTACCTTTCTGGATTTCCAGAAGTACACTGCCGCATTTCCCGATCTTGGCGTTGTCGAGATGGACACCGTTAAAGGCAGCCGTTCCAGTGGCAAGTGTCTGCTTACACTGCTTATAAGAAGCTGCTCGTTCATGATCATCATACTGCTTCCCGACTGTACGCAGAGAAGCGTCATCAATGCCATCAATGGCCTTTGTGACACCATGGGCATCCGCATGTTTAAGAAGTACTTTCCCGTCATCCTTACTGACAACGGCCCGGAATTCAAAAGTCCCTGGGAGATTGAAAGGACCGAATCGGGAACGGCACGCACAAAGGTGTTCTACTGCGACCCGTATGTTTCAAACCAGAAGGCCAGGCTTGAAAAGAACCACGAATACATCCGCTATGTAATCCCAAAGGGAAGGAGTATGTACGGGTACACGCAGGAAGACATGAACCTGCTTGCGAGCCACATCAATTCAACCGCAAGGGACAGTCTTAACGGCGCATCGCCGTTTGACCTGGCAGAACTGCTTATAGACAAAAAAATACCGCTTCTAACAGGACAGCATAAAGTCTCCCCAGACTCTGTTATGTTAAAACCGGCACTCTTAAATCATCGTGACTAACCGTCACTATTAAATTTTTTTGGAACAGACGGATGACCACTCGCATGCCATACCTTACCATAGAAACGGGTGGAATTTATTTTTGCTCAGACTGTTCCAGCCGTCTGTTTGCTTTGCAGACAAACAGACCCTACATGCCGATTTTAACACGTTTTTCCGTTCTCTCCAAGGTGCATTTTTAAGGTTTCATTACTCAAAATCACCTCAGGGACCATTTTTAATAGTTCTAACAGAACTTAGTTTTTCATTTGACCCTCGATTCCCCTTCGGTAACATCTCGATTCCGCTATACTTCATCTCGATGATTACCGTTCGCCACAAAAAGTTATTTATGCGAGCATATAACTTTTTGCGGCTCATTCGGGATAACAAAAAGAGACAGTCCCATAGGAACTGTCTTAATTATACTTTATTGTATGCAAATTGTCATATCAAAAGCCGTACGAACCTTCATTGACCTGGCCCGCACTCTTTACTGAACTGCCTGCTTTGCAAGCTTTTCATTGTACTCATTAACATCGGTAATAAAGAAAAGATATGTCTTCTTCTGTTTTCCGTAATTAAGAGTGAGTCTGAGTGAACACAGATCGTTTGAGTAAAGCTTTTTCCTCTGTGTAAGTGACTTTATTGTCGACTCCGAAAGAAGCGAATACTGAGTACCCGGCTTTATGTCTCCCGCGTTAAACTTTTTAATAACCTCTGTGGTGCAGCCTGTATTGTTTGAGTTCTCAAAAATCAGGGTAAGCTCGCCAACCACTGACCAAATCTCATCACTATCAGCAATTCTCTCGTTCTCAAGTGAGAATTTTGTATCCGCTGTAATAAGAAAGCCATCAGTATAATAAATGCCGCCGCTTGTGATATGTCCGGCATAGCAGAGCTTGTCAACCTCATTTACACTAAGCCTCAGGTCATAAGGAAATGCCGTACCACCCTCGGTTCTTGCCTTTGTTGAAGAATAGGTTGTGGTATTTCCAGAAGCCGCCTGTGTTTCAGCCTGTGTCGAAAGCACCATCGGGCCTTCTGCCGGGGTTGCACCAATCTTTACAGTCTCAGCAAAAGACACCGAACACATAAGTGTGCTCAGTATCATAACCAAACATATTAATTTTGCAAGCCCTGACTTTTTCATAGGATAAATAATATCACGACTGTTTTACAGCCGTGATATCTAAAACTTTACAAAAAGCTTACGCTATAACCTTTATGAAGTTCTTCTTTCCACGCTTAACAACGACGCCGTCCTTAAGCTCGTCCTTAGTGTAAGACTTCTTTGAATCAGTAACCTTTTCGTCGGCAACAGTAACACCGCCCTGCTCCACATTTCTTCTTGCATCTCCTCTTGAAGTGCAAAGACCTGCGTTTACAAGGATTGTGAGAAGGTCAACCTTTCCGTCAACGTAATCAGCTTCCTTAACCTCATATGTAGGCATGTTGTCTGACATTGCGCCTGAGAATACAGCCTTTGCTGCTGCCTCAGCCTTGTCAGCCTCTTCCTTACCATGAACAAGCTCTGTAAGCTCATGTGCAAGGATTTCCTTAGCCTTGTTGAGCTCGGCACCCTGCCAGCCCTCCATAGCCCTGATTTCCTCCATCGGAAGGAATGTGAGCATCTTGATGCACTTGATTACATCAGCATCATCAACATTTCTCCAGTACTGGTAGAAGTCATACGGCTTTGTCTTCTCAGGATCAAGCCATACTGCACCGTTTGCAGTCTTACCCATCTTCTTACCCTCTGAGTTAAGAAGAAGTGTGATTGTCATTGCATGTGCATCCTTACCAAGCTTCTTTCTGATAAGCTCTGTTCCTGCGAGCATGTTTGACCACTGGTCATCTCCGCCAAACTGCATGTTGCAGCCGTAATCCTGGAAAAGACGATAGAAGTCATAGCCCTGCATGAGCATGTAGTTGAACTCAAGGAATGTAAGTCCCTGCTCCATACGGTTCTCATAGCAGCGTGCAGCAAGCATCTTGTTAACTGAGAAATGAACTCCGATGTCACGAAGGAACTCAATGTAATTAAGGTTCATAAGCCAGTCGGCATTATTAACCATGATTGCATCGTCCTTTGCATCTCCAAAGTGGATGAATCTCTCCATCTGCTTTCTGAAGCAGTCGCAGTTATGCTGGATTGTTTCAACTGTCATCATCTTACGAAGATCCTGTCTTCCTGAAGGATCTCCGATCATTCCTGTTCCGCCTCCGATGAGGGCAACAGGCTTATTACCTGCCATCTGAAGTCTCTTCATAAGGCAAAGAGCCATGAAGTGACCTACATGAAGGCTGTCGGCTGTCGGGTCAAATCCAATATAGAAGGTAGCCTTACCCTCATTGACCATTTTTCTTATTTCTTCTTCATCGGTAACCTGAGCGATAAGTCCACGCTCGACGAGTTCCTCATATACACCCATTTTTATTTCCTCCGAAATACTCTTATGAAAATAACCACTGCCAGAACTCCGATTAACGCACCGCCTGAATCTATCCAGACATCGATAATCGAGGGTCCGCGGCCGGAAAATATCTGAATGGTTTCATCTAGAAATGCTATCATCATGCATAGCGCCTGGCTCTTAACCAAAGTCCCGACATATGCAGTCATTGCAATCGCAAGACACATGAATTCAAATGCATGTGCGCACTTCCTGATGCCCTCGTGGCTGATTACCTCCCTGCCAAATACTGCCTCCTGCACTGGGTTAATCACATTTTCAAAAATCCAGCCCGACTCTCCGGCGCTTTCCTCCCTACTCATGCACGACTGTCCCCATATAAAGGAAACTAGCATTATGATTATGCAGAGATTGATAATCCTTCCCTTTTTCATTAATATGCTCTGCCCCAGTAAACCATCTTCTTGGCAGGCTTTCCACAGTTAATGCATGTCTCAGCAAGGCTCTCCTGTGCAAACGGCATACATCTTGATGTAGCACCTGTCTTTTCCTTAACCTGGTCCTCACATTCCCTGCAGCCGCACCACATAGCCTTTACAAATCCTGTGTTCTTGTCGAGAATTTCTTCCATCTCATCGATTGTCTTAGCTGCGAATGTATGGTTGTCAACATGAGCCTTGGCTGTTGCATACATATTTGCCTGGATTGCCTCAAGAAGCTCCTTAACCTCAGCCTCGAGGTTAGCAAGTTCAACAACCTTCTTCTCGTTTGTGTCTCTTCTTACGAGAACTGCAGTGCCAGCCTGGATGTCTCTTGGTCCGATCTCAAGTCTTACAGGAATTCCCCTCATCTCGCTGTCAGCGAACTTAAATCCAGGAGTCTTGTCCCTGTCATCAACCTTAACCCTTACATCTGCCTTCTTGAGCATAGCCTTAATCTCGTTAGCCTTGTCAAGAACGCCCTCCTTATGCTGCATGATCGGAACGATCATAACCTGTGTCGGAGCAATGTGCGGTGGAAGCTTAAGTCCCTGGTTGTCACCGTGTACCATGATCATGGCACCGATCATTCTTGTTGTCATGCCCCATGATGTCTGGTGAACATACTGGAGCTTGTTTTCCTTATCTGTATACTGGATGTCAAAAGCCCTTGCGAAGCCGTCGCCGAAGTTGTGGCTTGTTCCGCACTGAAGAGCCTGACCGTCATGCATAAGTGCCTCGATTGTATATGTGGCAATTGCACCTGCGAACTTCTCCTTCTCTGTCTTCTGTCCCTTAACTACCGGGATAGCAAGGTCAGACTCACAGAAATCAGCATATACATTAAGCATCTGCTCTGTTCTCTCCTGAGCCTCCTCAGCTGTGGCATGGGCTGTATGTCCCTCCTGCCACCAGAACTCCCTTGAACGAAGGAAAGGTCTTGTTGTCTTCTCCCATCTTACTACTGAACACCACTGGTTCTGAAGCTTTGGAAGATCTCTGTATGAATGAATCTTCTTTGCGTAATAATCACAGAAAAGTGTCTCTGATGTAGGTCTTACACAGCACTTCTCCTGAAGCGGCTCAAGTCCGCCATGTGTTACCCATGCAACCTCAGGTGCAAATCCCTCAACGTGGTCCTTCTCCTTCTGTAAAAGGCTCTCAGGGATAAACATAGGCATAGCACAGTTAACTACGTCTGTATCCTTGAATCTCTTGTCAAGATTCTGCTGAATCATTTCCCAGATTGCATAGCCTGCCGGTTCAAGAACCATACAGCCCTTCATTGATGAGTAATCGCAAAGCTCTGCCTTTCTTACTACATCGGTATACCACTGGGCGAAATCGACATCCATGGATGTGATATCTTCTACTAATTTCTTCTCATCTGCCATAATTTTATTTTAGGGCCCTCACGCCCTCCTCCTTCCTGCCATTGAAAGCAAGGTTAATATACCCCGGCTTTGACCGAGTCTTATTATTTTAACCGATAATCCCAAGTATTTCAACATTTGAGGCTGATTAATACTTCATTTATACTTCATTTTCCACAATTTTCGATGCATTTGAACTACTAAACAACTCCTCGGCAATTGAATCGCCAAGGATTCCCGCCTGATATCCTAAATAATTTGTGCTAAATAATT
>JAUNDA010000102.1 GCA_030526295.1 Eubacteriales bacterium | reverse complement strand
AACGGAACATGGATGTTCTTTAACGGGGACGGAACGCTAAAGACAGGCTGGGGCCATACGGGAACGGGAGACAACAAGACGTACTACCACTTTAATGAAAAGGGAGTGATGGAGACGGGCTGGATTCTCGTTGACGGAGACTGGTACTACATGAGTGAGATTAAGGACAGTTCGGAGGGCGCAATGCAGCGTAACTGGCACCTCGATTCACAGGACGGAAGGTGGTACTACCTTGACCCGGTAACTGGTAAGATGCTTACGGGATGGCAGAAGATAAACGGAAAGTGGTATTTCTTGTCACCAGCAATCCTTGCACCGACCTGGATGAAGGACCTTGACGACAAGTACCACTACATCGGAGGCGGAAGGCCATACGGCTCAATGTATGTAAACGAGTACACGCCTGACGGCTACAGGGTAGGTCCTGACGGAGCATGGATTCCGTAATATATTATGAAGGCAGTCCAATGCAGATTCGCTAAAACAGACAACCTTTTCAAAAAACGGTAGTAAGCGAAAAGCCGAAATGCAGATAGGATGAGCTATGAATATAACAAAAAAGCTATTAACAATAGCGACAGCAGGTGACTAAACGTTAGACCGCCGTTTTCCCGGGTTCGGGATGCGGCGGTTTTTCCATACCATGGTGCCCTTAACCATAATGCAAAGGGTTGTAAAACCTTGACCCGTAAAAGGAAGGCTGCATGCCATATGGAAGAATATTAAAAACAAGTGGTATTAACTTCGATCAGGAATAATAATACAGCATAGGATTAACGGCAAGCTGTATTACAAAGACGCAGGGAAATGTATTTAAAAACGGTGGTAATAATTCATAAAAGGAAGATTGAATAAGTGCACGTCACATTGTTAAAATGCACAAAAGGAAATAATATTCCAAAAATAAGAATAAATATTCTAAAAATGTGTTGACAATCAGATTAAGACGTATTATGATGTATTACGCGAGGGAGATAATATGAATCTTAACAATACAAGCGGTGTTCCGCTATATATCCAGCTTAGTAACAGGCTTCAGGAACTGATTCAGGATGGTACCTATAAAAAAGGAGAAAAAATTCCATCCGAGGATGAACTCGGTACCATGTATTCGGTAAGCAGGGTTACGGTCAGAAAGGCGCTTGACGTTCTGGTTCAGGACGGAGTGCTACGAAGAAGCCACGGACTTGGAACATTTGTAGCAAATTCAATATTTATCGAAAGCCCCTACGCACAGGGAAGCTTTACGGCATCCTGCAAGCAGCAGGGAGTCACGCCTTCAACAAAGATCCTTCACATGGAGAAGGTTGAGGCAAAGGACAAGATAGCAGCTGACATGGGTATCAAAAAAGGAGCCCACGTATATGAGCTCCGGAGACTTAGACTTGCAAACGGCCTTGCGTCGATTTACGAGATTGACTACATCAGCTGTGAAATGGGAGATAAGCTCCTCAGTGAAAACCTCGAGGATGCTTCGCTTCTAGCCGTAATAGAGAAAAAGTGCGGAATGCGTTATGACGGTGTTCAGGATATGTTTGACATCGCATATGCAACCGGTGAGACAGCAAAGTCACTTGACTGCAAGGAGGACACCCCGCTTCTATGTGTATACCAGAAGGTATATTCAACCGATAAAAAGGTGATGTACGTCAACAACCAGTACATTAGAAGTGACCGTTACAAATATGTTTGCAATTCGGTAAAGGGAGTCAGATGACAATCGAGAAATCACCAAAGGAATACTGAATATGTCCTTCCCCGGCAGTTCCGCTGATTTTACCATCGAGCACGGCCTCGAACGCATCGGAGATTTCCGAAAGCGCGTCGCCACTCCATAACGGATTGTTGTGAGAACAGCAAAGGGTATATGAAGCGAACTGCCGGACCATTGATTTAATGGTATCAGCATAAACCCTTACCATTTCGGAACCCTCCAGAAATGCATAAAGGGGAGCGGGATATACGGTATCACCCGTAAAAAGCAGATGATTATCATCATCGCAGAGCATCAGGCTGTCCCTTGAATGACCGGGGGTCGCAATAACACGAAGCTTCCTGTTACCCAGCTTAAAGACATCGCCTTCGTTAACGGGAATAACCCTGCAGGGCTTAACTGAGAGCCTTGAAAGGTCAAAATCTAGCTCTCCCGGATATGACAAGGACTTAGGACTAAGGTTTTCATCACCCGCTGGGAGTGAGAAACCGTTTTCAAGACGATGGACACAGTCGGGCACATTTAGAAGATGGGTTTCACCAAAAAGGTGATTGCCACCGACATGATCAAAGTGACTGTGTGAATTAACTAGTGTCACCGGTTTATCGGTAAGCGAAGAAACGACGGAGCGTATGTCACCGATTCCCATTCCGGAATCAAAAAGAAGGGCACGGTCAGTTCCCTCAATCAGATAGCTTATGACCTCCTGAAAATGGTACGGCTCAAATATAGCCGTAACGCCAGGTAAAAGCCTGTAAACCTTAAACCAGGGGTCAGGGCAGGAAACAGGTGTAAGATCACTGAATTTAGTAAGTTTAGCCATAGAAAAATCCTCCAACGGAGAGTATAACCCCGGGAGAAAATGATGGCAATAAAAATCGGACTTAACCGCTATGAATGACGGTTTGTCAATAAATTATAACCGCAATAAGGAGAAATGATTATGAAAAAGTTACTTGCAATGGTATTGGCAATGGTTATGGTTATGTGCATGGCTGCATGTGGAAACGCTAAGAGCGCAGAAGCTACATGGGAGAGCCAGCTTGGTAAAAAGGGAGTACTGAGAGTTGGTATGGCTGCCGACTATCCACCATATGAGTCTTATGATGCAAACGGAAACGTAGTAGGCTTCGATGCTGACATGGCAAAGAAGATTGCAGACTACATGGGAGTTGAGCTTGAGATCGTTCCGATGGATTTCGATACAATCATCACAGCAGTTGCTGCAAAGACAATCGACGCAGGAATTTCATGCTTCTCATATAATGAAGAGCGTGCAAAGTCAGTTCTTTTCACAAACACATACATGACAAGTGCACAGGCATGCTACGCATCAACACAGTATGGCATCAACTCAATGGAAGACCTTAAAGGTGGCATCGTAGGTGCTGGAAACGGAACAACAGGTATGGATGTTGCAAACGAGCTTAGCGAAACTTACGGCTATACAACACAGGCAGGCGAGAACGCTATCATGGCTGAGGCTCTTAAGGCAGGCGCAATCCAGGGCGTTATCACAGAGAAGTGTGTAGCTGATTCCTACATCGCAAGCGATTCTGCAGCATTCAAGATGATCAAGGACGACCTCACAGTTGAAGAGATTAAGGGAATCACAGCACTCGGAAACGATGCACTTCTTAACAAGCTCAACGAGGCAATCGCAGCAATTATGAAGGATGAGGCTAAATACAATCAGCTCATCATCGACTGGTTCGGTTAATTAAACTGTTAAAACGAAGAATATGGCCGGAAGAGAAATCTCCCGGCCATACTTTAGAAAAAGACTAAACCTGATTTATAAAGACTATATTTAATTTAAAAAGATTAAATTTGATTCAAAAAAACAAAAGCTTATCTATAAAAGCTGATTTGAAAAGGATTACAAAATGGAAGCTATTACTAGGATTTTAACTCCGGAAAACTTACAGTTCATGATAAAGGGAGCGGGCTACTCGATTCTTGTCGCAGTCGGTGCGCTTCTTGGTGGATCGGTTCTCGGCCTTCTTTCAGCAGTCATGAAGATGGGAAAGATTAAAATTCTGCGCTTTATTGCTAATATATATGTTGAGGTTATCCGTGGAACGCCTATGATGCTTCAGATTCTTCTTCTGTATCTGTGCGGACCCGTTATCACAAGGGCAATATTCGGCTTTGTATTTACACCAAATCCGATTCTCGTTGGTGTTATCGCCGTTGGAATCAACTCGGGTGCATATACAACAGAACTTTTCCGTTCAGCCATCCAGTCGGTTGACAAGGGACAGTGGGAGGCAGCGCAGACCATAGGCTTAAGCTACTGGCAGACAATGAGATATGTTATCCTGCCGCAGGCCTTTAAGCGTATACTTCCCCCGTACATAAACGAATTCATTGTTCTTATCAAGGATTCATCACTTCTTGCATCAATCGGTGCCGTAGAGCTTTTGCACAGTGCCGAGGTGCTCGGTGCAAAGTATTACAATTACCTCGTTCCGCTTCTTTGCGCAACGGTAATGTACCTCGTTATGACACTTACGATCTCGTACTTTGCAAGAAAACTTGAAAGGAGGCTCGCTCAAAGTGATTAAGGCTTCACATATAAACAAACAGTTCGGCCAGGTTAAGGCTGTTGACGATGTTTCGCTCCATATCAAAAAGGGCGAGGTAATATGTATTATCGGTCCATCTGGCTCAGGAAAGAGTACACTCATAAGGTGTCTTCGCGGACTTGAGGTTCCGGACAGCGGTGAAATCTACGTGCATGACAAAAAGGTTGAATTTAAGAAAAACTACGCACAGGATTTCGCACAGGTAGGCTTTGTATTCCAGCTTTTCAATCTTTTCCCGCATAAGACAGTGCTTGAAAACCTGACGCTTGGTCCTGTAAAGGCCTTTGGAGTTTCAAAGGAGGAGGCTGAGGAGACAGGAAAGAAGCTTCTTAAGAGGGTAGGACTTCTGGAAAAGGCGGATGCTTATCCTAACCAGCTTTCGGGAGGACAGAAGCAGCGAGTTGCAATTGCACGTGCCCTTTGCCAGAATCCCGAGGTAATCATGTTTGACGAGCCAACGTCGGCACTTGACCCCGAGATGATCGGAGAGGTATTAAATGCTATGAAGGAGCTCGCCGATGAGGGAATGACACTTGCTGTTGTTACACATGAGATGGGCTTTGCGAGAAAGGTTGCGACAAGGGTTCTCTTCGTTGACGGTGGAAAGATCGTTGAGGAGGGTACACCGGAGCAGATTTTTGAAAACCCACAGAGTGACAGGCTTAAGCTTTTCCTCTCACAGGTAATTCATATGTAATTTACGGAAGCAGCACTATCGGGGCTGCTTCTAATGTACATGGAGGCAGAAATGGATTATATTGTAGCAGGCTACAATATGCTTACGGATATTTATTATGCTGACGGTAGCACTGTATTAAACACACCTGGAGGCTCATTCTACTCGGCAAGTGGTGTAAAATACTGGAGGGACTCGGTTGCATATGTTGGAACGGCAGGACCAGACTTTGATGAGAACTACCTTGAGTGGTTTGAGAACAACAAAATCGAGTGCCTTGTAAAGAAATGCCTTCCGCACACATTAAAATATACGCTTAACTACCGCCCTGACGGTATCTGGAGCGAGGAATGCACCTACGGCGAGGAATACGAGACTATGGCCAAGGACATCGGACGTATTACACCAGCAATGCTCGGCGAGGCCATTGACAGTAATACAAAGGGCATATATATTGAAGCCAGCCTCTCGGCGAAGATTGCCGATAATTTTAAAGAGGTTAAGGCTCTAATTCCTAACGGCATCCTCATGTGGGAGATTAACGGCGATGACCTTAGAAATCCCGAGGCAAAGGCTGCAATAAATGAGAGAATTGCGCAGGTTGATGCATTTTCATTAAACTTTGACGAGGCAACGGGCTTTTTTGGCACTGATGACAAGGACGCAATCCTTAAGGGCTTAAGCTCATACAATAAGCCGTGCTTTTTTAGGATGGGAGAGCTTGGTGCCGGAATGATAAACGGTGAAAAAATAGTATTTGCGCCTTCATCAGGAGTTGACAGAAGCGTTGACCCCACGGGATGTGGAAACTGCTCAACAGCGGCCGCAATGATTGGACTTGCTGAGGAACTTGGCTATGAGGAAACCGTTGTTATGGCAAACCTTGCCGCAGCAGCGTGTGCCTCACAGTTTGGACCATTTCCAAGGGTGACCGAAGAAACACGAAGCGAAGCATACGGCGAGCTACAGGGAATCCTCGATAAAAAGGAATTTGTTTACGGGAAGCTGCTGTAAGCTGGAATTGGTTTGTTTA
>JAUNDA010000101.1 GCA_030526295.1 Eubacteriales bacterium | reverse complement strand
TAATGTTTGTTCCTGCATTAACCTCTAATTCTTAATGTCAATACTTCATGTATTTAGAGGCAATCTTAAAGATAACCTTATGTATCGGGGTCTCAAAGCGCTTTTCGGCTTCCTTAAGTTCTTTTCTAATTTCAATGCCCTGTGGGCACTTTTTCTCACACGCCCCGCAGCCTATGCATTTGGAGGCACCCGTTGGCTCCTTTCGTAGCTGTGTGCACATGAAGTATTCCTTCTGTCCCTGATAAAAGCCCTGTGAATAGAGGTCGTTATATGCCGTAAAAATACCCGGGATGTCAACGCCCTTTGGACACGGAACGCAGTACCTGCAGCCCGTGCAGCCAACCTTAAGCTTTGAGTAAATCTCATCGAGAACCTTACTTAAAAGCACCCTGTCCTCATCAGTGATTAATCCGACTCTGGAACTGTCCGCAAATTCGCAGTTTTCACGGATCATCTCCTCGGTATTCATTCCGGAAAGCACTACCTTAACCTCAGGCTGGTCCCAAAGCCACGTGAACGACCATTCGGGTGCACTTCTTTTAATGTGATATTCCTCCATAAGCCTGTGTGCCTTAGGTGGAAGCTTCACAAGCTTTCCTCCCCTTAAGGGTTCCATGATGACTATCGGGATTCCCTTTTTTGCAGCAGCCTCAACTCCCCTTCTTCCGGCCTGTGAGTTCTCATCCATGTAGTTGTACTGGACAAGTGAAAGCTCCCAGTCGAAGGCTCCAAGCACCTCTATGTACTTATCGGTATTGCCGTGGTATGAAAAGCCAACCTGACGGATCTGTCCCGCTTCCTTTTTCCTTTTAAGCCATTCCAAAAGGCCAAGCTCACATAATCTCTCAAAGCTCTTTTTGTCATTCATCATGTGGAGAAGGTAATAATCCACATAGTCGGTGCGAAGGCGCCTTAGTTCCTCGTCAAAGAAGCGGTCAAAGTCCTCCGGTTTTTTTACCCAGTACTGCGGAAGCTTTGTTGCGATATGGATTTTGTCCCTTATGCCAAGGCTCTCAATTGCCTCGCCCGCAACAGCCTCACTGTCACCATATGAATAGGCGGTATCAAAATAGTTGATACCCATCTCGTATGCATATTTAATCTGTTTTGTTGCCTCCGAAAGGTCGTACTTTCCGCCCTTAGTCGGAAGTCTCATAAGCCCGAACCCAAGTATCGAAAGCTCGTTTCCGTATTTGTCTTTTCTGTATTGCATTAAAGCTTCCTCACATGTTTACAATCACATCATATCTTATCGCCTTGCCGTTAAGTGAATAGG
The DNA here is from genome assembly GCA_030526295.1 of Eubacteriales bacterium. GTDB lineage: Bacteria > Bacillota > Clostridia > Lachnospirales > Lachnospiraceae > Avilachnospira. The sequence continues at coordinate 5,015 of JAUNDA010000101.1, read as the reverse complement.
AGGGCTTTACCCCTGCTAGCGTCGCTCCCTTAAGAGGCCGTTTTATAACAAGCTTTTTTGGCTTAAGCGTCATTGCGGCATTAAGCATCTCCCCCTCGTTTTCACACGGGCTTTCAAGCGTATGGATAAGCTGGAATTTCTTTTTTATAAGTGCCGACTTTGTCCTTTCGGGAAACATCGGGTCAAGAAGTATCACATCTGGCGCTTCGTCCGGCTTCATTTCCTTCATTGCCCTTATACTGTCGCCCTCTGTAAGTGTCATTCTCTCAACTATTGGCCCCAGGAATTCGTCCTCCATTGCCCTCTTCATCGTATCCCTTAAAAGTGCGGCTATAACAGGGTTATATTCATACATCTGAACACTAAAGCCTGCAGCCGCAAGAAGCAGGGAATCCTCTCCCATTCCCGCAGTTGCGTCAAGCACAGTCGGGTTATCCTTATTCTTTATTTTACATGCCTTAACGAGAAGCTCGGTTCCGATTACTCCCCTTTTAAGACGGGGGATTTCTTTTGTGAAATCCCCCATCATACTCAGTTCACCGTCACAGAGCATAAGCCCGTTTTCAGTTTCCTTTAATATTGCCATAGTTTAATCAGTCTTTTTCCTTGTAGTAAAGCATGCAGTGGCAGAAGCCCTCAAAATCGGGATCTGCAATCTGCTCCTTAAACTCCCTGCACATGCACTTAAAATCCTCAGTGCGTTCCCTTCTGCACGGGCAGTAGCCTCCTGTCATCTTGAGGCCTTCCCTGACTGTTTTTACCATCTCCTCATCGGGATTAAGTTTTACCATTTATTAACTCCTGATTTCAAAAATATTTCCAAGTGTATTTAAAAGGCTTGCAATGTCAACCGGCTTTGCAAGGTGTCCGTTCATGCCAGCCCTCTCCGCATTTCTCCTGTCCTCTTCAAATGCGTTTGCCGTCATGGCTATAATCGGGATTGTGGACTTTTTGCGGTCCGCAAGCGCCCTGATTTCCTGTGTTGCACCGTATCCGTCAAGACCAGGCATCTGGATATCCATAAGGATAAGGTCGTAATAGCCCGCATGTCTTTCCTTAATAAGTCTTACACACTCGTTTCCGTCGGCAGCCCTTTCAGACTTAAAGCCTACGTCCTCGAGAATTGTCATCGTAATCTCGGCATTGAGGTCATTGTCCTCAGCTACGAGAATCATCTTACCCTTAAACTTATCAACTGAAACCTCTGTCTTCTCATCGGCAGCTCTCTTAAGCTCGCTTCTGTCACCTATGCGGTGCGGAATCCTGAGCGTTGTACTCGTACCCTTTCCTGGCTCACTTTCAACCGTAATTGTTCCGCCCATCATGTCAACAAGCTTCTTTACAATCGGAAGTCCGAGACCTGTTCCCATGATCTTGCTGTCCGTTGTGGAATGCTCCCTCGAGAACTCATCGAAGATATGAGGCAGGTACTCCTTGCTCATTCCAATACCGGTATCTGAAATGACTGATTTGTAAATGATGTAGCCCGGCTTATCACATTTCTCCTCATAGAGGTTCATCGTGATGGTTCCTCCCTCCGGTGTATACTTGATTGAGTTGCTGACGATATTCAGGATAATCTGTCTTAGCTTCGTTTCATCCGTGTAAATTATCGGATGCTCAATGTCCGAGCCGCCCTCAAGCTTAAGGTTTTTTTCCTTCATGAGTGAGTCAAAAAGCACCTCAACACTCTGCCAGAACTCGCCGATGTCAACAACACTTTCCTCGAGCTTTTCCTTGCCGCTTTCAATGCGTGCCATCTCAAGGACGTTATTGATAAGTGAAAGCAGGAAGCCATTTGAGTATTTGATCTTCTCGATGTAGTCCTTAACCTTTTCCTTATCGTCAATGTTTCGTTCTATTAGCTCGGTGAAGCCGATAATCGCATTCATCGGAGTTCTTATGTCATGCGACATGCTGAAAAGGAACTTTGTCTTTGCGTTGTTTGCGATTTCCGCCTGGTTCTTTGCGTGAAGAAGCGTAAGCTGCTGCTTGTCATAGAACTTAATAAGCTGCCTCATGACAACCGTTACGAGAACGATGATAAGAAGCACAAAAAGGAAAAGCAGAAGGTTTGCATTTCTTACTATCTTTGCATTTGCTGTCTCCGGATAAATATGGACAAGATATCCGTTAAAATCGGGAAGCTTAACAATACATGCTCCCGTATCGTTATTCCTAAGCGAAAAGCTTACGGGTTCATGTGTCTTAAGTGCCTCTGAAAAGAGAACCGCTATGTTTGTGTTGTCATTTTGGAGAATGTCCTCGATATAGGCTTCCTGTGTCGGATCGAAATCGAGATTACTTGCAATAACCCTTCCCCTGTTATTAACAAGATAAGATGTGGCCTCCTCGCCAAAATATGTGGTGGTAAGGATTTCCGTGATTTTGTTTGTGGCCTGATATACACCCACGAGGGAACCTACGAACGTGCCCTCGTAGTATACAGGTGAATAGAACATCAGAAGATTCTCGTGCGTTGCCCTAGAATTAAAGATAACCTCAACGCCTGTGTGTCCCGCCTTTGCATCAAGGTAATACTTTCTGTCCCTTGCATCAGACACACCACCTGTGATGTTGTGGTCCATTCCATCCTTGTCGGCAAACTCCATGAAGTCAAATACTGTATTCTTTATAACCTCCTGAAGTCCGGTGATGTCAAACTCGTCGGTTTCGAGTGAAGAGCCCACGAGCATGCTCATGATTTTAATGTTGTCGAGTCCCTCTGAAAAGGCATAGCTCAGGTTATCCGCAAGCTGTATGCTCTTATCTATAAGGTACTCACGGTTTACCCTTCTGATTCTCGCACTGTTAAGGAACGAAAATGCAACAAGCAAAACAATCAGAAATGCCGCAGCAATCCTGACTATCCCTGTAAAAGATATTTTTTTAAGTCCATCAGTCTTCAATTCGTAAACCGTTTATATGAGCCGCATACCCAGTGGGCATGCGGCAGTAATTTAATCCTTTGGTTCGTTTACCCTGATAAGTGCCTCGTATTCATCTGCAGGCATCGGCTTTGCAAAATAATAGCCCTGGACATAGTCACAGTCGAGCGTCTTAAGCCTTTCAACCTGCTCCTTTGTCTCAACACCCTCTGCGACAACCTTAAGCTTAATCCTGTGTGCCATTGCTATAAGGTCGCCTACAAGACTCTTGTCATCAGGCTTTGCAAGCTCGTTTGTGATGAATTTCATATCGAGCTTTACAATGTCAAGTGACATTGAGCTAAGCATGTTAAGTGATGAATATCCGCTTCCGAAGTCATCCATCTCAACTATAAAGCCTGCCTCTCTCAATGCGCTTACAGTATCAATGATCTGGTTCGGTGTCTCTGCGTATGCACTCTCAGTTATCTCGATGTGCAGAAGTGCCGGGTCAACGTCATATTTCTTCGTAAGTGAAACAAGTGTCTCCTTAAGGTTTACCTGGAATACATCGGCACGCGATACATTGACAGATACCGGATGAAGCGGGCAGCCCGTATCCTTCCACTGCTTTAACCTCATGCATATTCTCTCCCATACATACTGGTCAAGCTTCGGGATAAAACCGTTCCTTTCAAAAATCGGGATGAACTCTCCCGGTGACATGAAGCCCCACTCCGGATGAATCCAGCGCACAAGTGCCTCAGAACCGGCAGCCTTACCCGTTCTTAAGTCATATTTTGGCTGGAAGTATACAAGAAACTGCTTTTCCTCGAGTGCCTTGTCCATTACTGACGTGATGGACTGCTCCCTAAGCATCTTGTTTCTAAGCGAATCATCATATACGGCAAAGAAGCGGCTGTACTGGTTCTTTATGCTGCTTGCAGCCATGAACGCACGGTCACACATGCTGTCAACCGGCACGGTCCTGTCACTAATCTCATAAATGCCCCAGCGCATCGTCACGTTCTTAAGCTGTGACGAAACTCCGGTCATGTTGAAATTGACATTTCTTCTGTCAGCCTGTTCCTTATCCTTCCTTTGAAGCATGACAAACCTGTCTGCCTCAAAGCGTCCGCAGATGCCGTCACTACCAATGGTGGCCGCAATAATATCTGCCACCTCCTGGATAACCCTGTCGCCCTCTTTTCTTCCGAAAACATCGTTTACGAGCTTGAAGTTCTCGATATTCGAGCCAACGATGACATACTCACCATTGGGGTCCTGTGCCAGGCGTTCCTGTACCTTCTTAAAGAAGAATTCCTTGTTATAGAGTCTTGTGAGCCTGTCATACTGGAGCTGATTGATCATGGCTGCACTTTCACGAAGCTTTATTAGGTTCGCTACTCTGTGAAGGATAATCTTCGGTCTGTAGGGCTTTGGCAGATAGTCGGCTGCACCGTGGTCAAGTACGGCAAGCTCATCCTCCTCGCTGTTTCCCTGAGTCATTACAATAACCGGAATAAGCGAAAGCTCTGGATCCTCACGAAGTCTGTCCATAAAGGTGTAGCCATCCATTACCGGCATCATGATGTCGGAAAGGATAAGCGATATCTCGTTGCGGTGCTCCTTTAATATATCAAGAGCCTCCTGTCCGTGTTCAGCAGACAGAACCTCGTACTCGGGTTCAAGAATGCCCTCGAGCATCATCCTGTTTATTATGTTGTCTTCAACTATTAATAATTTCCTTTTAATTCCCATTGTCCCTGCGAAATACAATTTAGAAAAAATCCACCGCCATAAAGGCGGAAACCTAAGTGCTGCTTAAGGATGGGGCTTCGCTCTACCCCCCCCACCTAAGTAAAATTGTTAAGCCTCGAGGAATTTTTTAATAGCGTCTACAGTTGTTTCGAAATCCCTTGTCACATTGGCAAGAAGAGCCTCAGCTCCCTCCGGAATAACATCCGACTCTGGTCTTAAAAGCTCTGTGAGCTCTGAAGCTGAATTAAACAGCTTGTCAAGGCTTAAATTACCGCATACGCCCTTGAGTGTATGTGCTGCCCTGAATGCCGCTGCCCTGTCGCCATTTTTCATTGCTGTTACAAGTTCCTCGTAACTCTTATCATTAAGAAACATTCCAACGAACTT
>JAUNDA010000014.1 GCA_030526295.1 Eubacteriales bacterium | reverse complement strand
TGTGACTGATTCCAGCCCACGGGTAACCCGGGTTACGGCTGGGTGATTTTTGGGACATTGGCCGATTTAAACTTAAGGCATAAAAAACAGGGCAGTGGCCCGGTGCTTTAAGGAGGCCTAGAATGGTGGTCGCAGTAATAATCATGGCAGCTGCCGTATCTGTGGGAGTGGTGATTTTCAATTACCTCGAGGGAAGACGAAATGAGGCACTTCGCAAAAGAATAAAATACGGCTACGGAATGGAACGGTTATATAAGAACATTTGACGGAGGCGGATATGGACGAGAGACAGGCTGAATTATTAAAGATAGTTGAAACCTTAAGTGACAGCGAATTTATACACCGAATTCCTCAAAAGGACTGAAGAAGGGGAAGACGAATAGGAGAAATAATGGCTAAAAAGCAAAAGATGTCCTTATCGGAAAAAATCACGAAAAAGGAAAACAAGGTAATGAAGGCAGTGAGCCTGGCTACTGTCCTTCTTACCTTATATATTGCAATTAAGGAAAAGCTCATTCCGGTTATTAAGGGTGAAAATGAGGGCGGAGAAGGTGAGTCATGATTGCAATAATTAATGCAAGGCTTTGTTTTCCCGACGAGATAAGGGACGGAAGCCTGCTTATGGATAACGGCAGGATAGTTGAAGCGGGAGACATCGCCATACCCGAGGGTACGGAGACAATAGACGCCGGGGGACTCTACGCGGGTCCGGGGCTTATCGATGAGCACCTGCACGGCTATTCTGACAATACATGCGGCTATGACATCATAGACAATGTGCATATGGTGGCAAAAATGCACCTAAAGGAGGGAACTACTTCGGTTACGCCAAGTCCCTCCTATTCGCTTACGATGGATAAGTATCTGGGCATTATCAGCCAGTGCAATGAGGAGATTGCATCAGGAGAATCTAGTGTTGTCGGAATACACCTAGAGGGACCCTATGTTAACCACAGAATGGCAGCAGGCAGAAAGTATGCCTGGAAATACTCTGATGAGGCATTTGAAAGGCTTTTTGAGGCAGGTGGAAAAAACATTCTTCACTGTACATATGCGCCCGAGATGCCGTGGGCAAGGGATGTCGAAAGAATCATAAAAAGCCACGGAGTCGTTATGGATATTGGCCATACCGAATCTGATCCCGAGAATCTGAGGATTGCCGTTCAGAACGGTGCCAAAATCGTAACACATCTTTTCGATGCCACGGGTCATTACAAGGGAATACATGCGGCAGACCTTACGGGAGACCCGCAGGACAGCGTTTCGCAGGTGCTTCTTTCAATGCCTGACATGTATTATGAACTTATATGTGATTCCATGGATGCACATACGACAGGCTACTCGCAGCGCCTTGCACTTAAATGTGCGGGAGAGGACAGGATAATACTCGTTTCGGACTGTACCTTCCATAAAAGGGTGCTTGAAAACCCGGAGGATTACCCACATAGGGCGGATGATGTGAACCTTGGCCATGACGGAAGGCTTTTTGGCTCGAAGCTTACAGTGGCAAGGTGTGCAAGGAACTTTAAGAAGAATACAGGAGTTGATATTAGGACACTTTTCAAGTGTGCCTCGACAAACAGTGCAATGGCACTTGGGATTGATGATGAGGTCGGCTCAATACTTCCCGGAAGGCTTGCAAACATCGTACTTACGGATGATGATTTTTATATACATAAAGTGATATTTCATGGTAAAGTAATCTCATGATGGAACGAATTAGAGAACTTATAGATTTACTTAATAAAGCCTCCCTGGCATATTACCAGGAGGGGCGTGAAATCATGCCAAACATCGAATATGATGCCCTTTATGATGAGCTTTTGAGGCTTGAAAAAGAGACAGGCATGGTTATGGATGATTCACCGACGCAAAACGTCGGTTATAAGGTTGTGTCGGAGCTTCCAAAGGAAAGACATGCGGCTCCGATGCTTTCTTTGGATAAAACAAAATCGGTTGATGACCTTGGGGTGTGGCTAGGTGACAAGCAGGGAGTGCTCAGCTGGAAGCTAGACGGTCTTACTGTTGTTCTTACTTATAATAAGGGAAAGCTTATTAAGGCGATTACAAGGGGTAACGGTGAAATCGGAGAGGTAATAACCGGAAACGCCTACAACTTTGAAAACATACCCGTAAATATCGATTATGACGGCGAACTTGTCTTAAGGGGAGAGGCCATTATCACCTACAGTGATTTTGAGAAAATCAACGAGGAAATAAGCGATGCCGATGCTAAGTACAAAAACCCGCGTAACCTCTGCTCCGGTTCCGTAAGGCAGCTTGACCCTAAGGTTACAAAGCAAAGACATGTAAGGTGCGTGATCTTTTCGCTGGTATCCGGTAGCGACATCCCTGTATTTTCAGAGAGGTTCGAGTGGCTTAAGGGTCTTGGCTTTGAAACGGTTGAATATGTGATTACTGATGCAGGTAAGATTCATTCAGATGTAGAGGTCTTCAAGAAGAAAATCGAGACAAATGATTTCCCGTCAGACGGACTCGTGCTTACCTTTGAGGACATCAAATACGGAGAGTCACTTGGAAGGACTGCAAAGTTCCCGAGAAACGCAATCGCCTTTAAGTGGCAGGATGAAACTGCGGAAACAACACTTAAGGAAATTGAGTGGTCAGCCTCAAGGACCGGTCTTATCAATCCGGTTGCCATTTTTGATCCTGTTGAGCTTGAGGGAACAACGGTTTCAAGGGCAAGCGTCCACAACATAAGCATAGTTGAGGAACTAAAGCTTGGTATCGGGGATACAATCAGGGTTTACAAGGCTAACATGATTATCCCGCAGATAAGTGAGAATCTTACTGGCTCTGGAACGGTAACACCGCCTGAAAGGTGCCCTGTATGCGGAGGAAGGACTGAAATCAGACAGGACAGGGATGCAAAATACCTTTTCTGTAATAATCCGGAGTGCCCCGCAAAGAAGATTAAGAGCTTTTCGCTCATTGTTTCAAGGGATGCACTCAACATAGACGGAATGAGTGAGGCTACACTTGAGAAATTTATCTCGCAAGGCTTTATCCATGAGTTTGCGGATCTTTTTAGCCTCGGTTCACACAGGGATGAAATCAGCAGCCTTGAGGGCTTTGGCGAAAAGAGTGCCGACAACATCATAAATGCCGCAGAAAAGGCGAGAAAAACTGAGATGCACAGATTCATATACGGTCTTGGAATTAACGGAATAGGTCTTGCAAACGCAAAGCTTATTTCGAAATATTATGACTGTGACTATGAAAAGATAAAGAATGCATCACTTGATGAGCTTAAGGACATCGATAAGATAGGTCCCGTTCTTGCTAAGAATTTTACCGAATACTTCATGGACATGAAAAAGCGCCTCGAGGCAGACAGACTCTTTGAGGTACTCGAGTTTTCGGAAAGGGAGTCTGATGGTGGCGAGCAGGTGCTTGCCGGAAAGACCTTTGTAATAACAGGAGACGTTCATATCTTTAAGAACAGGAGAGAGGTTCAGGAGAAGATTGAGGCGCTTGGAGGCAAGACTGCGGGAAGCGTTTCATCAAAGACTGACTATCTCATCAACAATGACATATTAAGCGGAAGTAGCAAAAATAAGAAGGCAAAAGAATTAAATATTCCGATTATAACCGAAGAAGAATTTATCAGTATGTACGAAAACTAATACGATGAAAAAATTTGGCGAATACAAATCGAAATTTCTTGAATCCACCAATGAAGCTTTCAGGGCTGTACTGCCGGTATTCCTGATAATACTGGCACTTAGCCTCTTTGTGGCACCGATTCATTCGGGTACGCTGCTTTGCTTCATATTTGCCACGGCGCTTCTTATTCTAGGAAGCGGTCTCTTTAACATGGGAGCAGAGCTCTCGATGACACCGATTGGTGAAAAGGTTGGTGCATCGATAGCAAAAAGCCGCAAACTTATCATTATTATAATAAGCGGTCTGCTGCTTGGAATAGCGGTAACGGTTGCGGAGCCTGACCTTCAGGTTCTTGCAGCCCAGGTCCCTTCGATTCCGTCACAGCTTATGATTTACGGAGTTGCATTCGGAGTAGGCTTCTTTCTTATGGTAGCCATCCTCCGAATGTTCCTTAAAATACCGCTTAATGCATTATTAATCGGATGCTATGCGATAGTATTCGTTCTTTCATTCTTCGTGCCAAATGAATACAGGGCCATTTCCTTTGATGCGGGCGGAGTGACAACGGGACCGATGACAGTTCCGTTTATCATGGCGCTTGGTGTCGGTGTTGCAATGACTCGAATTGACAGCAGGGCATCGGAGGACTCATTTGGTCTTGTTGCCCTTTGCTCAATCGGACCGATCCTTGTTGTGATGATACTCGGTATCCTTCCTCTTACCGGAATCACGATGCAGCTTGCGGGCTATGCTTCAAACAACGCCCGCCAGGTTGAGGATGCGGCCGTTTACCTTGCACCGGTTGTTCCTAATGTGGAATTTTCTGTTGAGCTTGTTAAGCTATACATCGGCAATATGCCGACATATATCGTGGAGATGCTTACAAGCCTTTCACCCATTGTACTTACCTTTATAATATTCCAGCTTATTGCACTTAAACTTAAGAAAGACCAGCTTGCAAGAATTATCCTTGGACTCATGCTCACATATGTGGGACTTGTTTTCTTTATGACGGGTGTAAACATCGGATTTCTTCCGACAGGATACTATCTCGGCGAGCTTATTGCGGCTGAGAATAAATGGGTTATCCTTCCTGCTGCGATGATCATGGGTTATGCCTGCGTTAAGGCAGAGCCCGCTGTTGCCGTACTCAACAAACAGGTTGAGGAAATGACGGACGGAGCCATTAATGCGAAAACAATGGGCACAAGCCTCTCGGTTGGCGTTGCAATCTCACTTGGCATAGCGATGATAAGGGTACTCACGGGTATTTCAATCATGTGGTTTATTTTACCCGGATATCTCATTGCCATAGTGATCTCGTTCTTTGTTCCAAAGATTTATACAGCCATCGCCTTTGACTCCGGCGGAGTTGCCTCGGGACCCATGACGGCGGCATTTCTTCTTCCGTTTGCACAGGGTGCATGCTCGGCACTCGGCGGAAACATCGCAACGGATGCATTCGGAGTTGTTGCCATGGTTGCAATGACACCGCTTATAACGATACAGATTCTCGGACTCATTGCGAGAATTAAGAATGAAAGAATCAGCAGGGCAGCTGTCGAAACGGCTGAGGCCCTGGAGGATGCCTTCGATGACGTAATTGTGGAGCTTTAAGGTATGAATGATTTCAATTACATGATGTCAATAACAAACAGAAATGAGCTGGACCAGCTTCTCGAAATATACAGGGAAAATGGTGTGGCTGTAATGTTTGTTTCCCTCGGAAGGGGAACGGCGGCAGTTGACAAAAAGTCCACCGCCGTGATTCAGTCAATTGTATCGGGCGAAACCTGGAGAAAGGTTAAGAATGACCTGATACATAAGCTTCAGATAGACCTTCCCGATAAGGGAATTGTCTTTACGATTCCACTGTCATCGGCAGGCGGAATGAAGCAGCTTAAGCTTCTTATGGGAAGCCAGGAGATTGAGGTTAAGGAGGAATCCGTTTTGAAGGGTACTAAATATGAGCTTGTATTAGCGATTGCAAACGCCGGACACAGCGATGAGATAATGAATGCCGCAAGGGCTGCGGGAGCAAAGGGCGGCACTGTTGTCCATGCCAAGGGAACAGGCAGGGAGCCAAATGAGGAATTCCTCGGAATCACAATCGGTTCCGATAAGGAAATGATTTACATTGTCGTAAGGGCTAATGTTAAGAATGCGGTTATGAAGGCAATCATGGATAACTGTGGCATGAAGCACGGCGCAAAGTCAGTTGTGCTAAGCCTCCCCGTAACCGATACGGCAGGCATGCGTTTCTACGAGATGCAGGAGGAAGAAGAGGAGACAGCCGACGGCGAATAATAATGCGGCGGAGAGCTTTAAGCATAGATTATTAATAGTTTCTGACTTAAAAAAACAGGGGAGACATCGGAAAAAAGCGATGTCTCCCTTAATCAATTTGTTATTAGTATTCTGTGAGCAGGAAACCCATATACATTGGAAGAGTGAGGAATTTGTCATCCCTTCCAACGTTATAGTCACCAAGCTTTATTGCCTGCTCGACATGATACTTTTCGTTGTGCTTTAGAATGGTTTTTGCACTTTTTGTATTTCCAGTGCTGGCCTTTGCTTCAACAAGTGTGCATTTTCCACGCCAGCGGATTATAAATTCAATTTCCAGACCTGAATCCTTATGGTAATAATAAAGCTTTCTCCCCATTTTTGAAAAGAAGTCTGCAGTAAGGTTTTCAAAGATTGCTCCCTTATATCCAAACAGATTTCCCTGCAAGATGTCAAATTGCGTTCCGTCCTCCAGCATGCTGACAAAAAGGCCCGTGTCCTTCATATAAACCTTAAAAACATCATCGATTGCATTGCCGTCTAAAGGCAGCTCTGGAATATTAAGGTTGTAACAACGTGTGATTATTCCAGCGTCTTCAATCCACTGAAGGCTTCCTGCAAGCTTGGAAGAGGTAGCTCCTTTTTTTACAACAGAATACTGGAATTTTTTGTTTTCCTTGGCAAGCTGTTTCGGTATTGACTCAAAGCACTGCTTGATATTGGCTTTATCGTTTTTCTCGGCGTACTTAACCATGTCGTCCTTGTAAGAACGGACGATATCACGCTGAAGCTGTAATACCAGATTGATCTGCTTTGTATCCACAAAGGTCTGAACAACATCGGGCATTCCTCCAACAACCGCATATTGCAGCAGCTTTTCACGCATTAAGCTGTGAAGTGCCTGAGGGACTGGAGACTCTTCATTTAGATGCTTTCTTAACTGGTCTACTATATCTTTGGTAATACCGTTAGCCCATAGGAATTCTTCAAAATCCAAAGGATTCATCTCAACAACTGTTTCGTATCCAACCGGTATGGATTTTGGGTTATCACCATAGCCGCTAACGCCAAGAAGTGATCCTGTTCCTATTACATCAAATCTTCCATCCATCTGAAAGAACTTGAGCGATGTTCTCGCATCAGGACATTTTTGTATCTCATCAAGTATTATTAGAGTTTCTCCCGGTTCAAAAACAGAGTCGGGAATTATTGCCGAAATCATCATGATGATGTAATCAATGTTCATCGGCCCTTTGAATATTGATTCAAAGTCCGGATTTTCATAAAAGTTTATATAAACAGAGTGCTTGTAATTCTTTTTTGCAAAGTTACAAACAGAGTATGTTTTGCCACATTGACGGCATCCCTTGATTATTAGAGGCTTGTGGCCTTTGGTTATTTTCCAGTTTTCCAGAACATGTTCGATTTTTCGTTCAAGCATTGTTTTAAGCCCCCTTTCTATGTTGATTATAGCGCACTAATCAACTTTTTCAAACGACTTTTTCGAAAAAAATCAATTTTTTCAATGGACTTTCGCGTAAAAGTAGCAATTTTTTCAAACGACTTTTGGATTTGAGTAATAATAATTGTAGCGTTCAAGAAAAGCAGACACAAAAAAATCAGCATCTTCTTTCCGTTAGGCGATATATGCCTAAGGCGAGGGACACTGATTCTTTAATACCATTATACAGATGAATGAAATATAGTCAACAATATTCAAGTTAAATGAAAAAACAGGGAAAATTGGACAAGGACAAAGTTTTATAAAATTCTTCTTGACAAATGGAGGAAAAAACAATAAGATAGTTAGGCGTCCTAGGACGAGAGTGACTCAGTAGCTCAGCTGGATAGAGCATGCGCCTTCTAAGCGCAGGGTCGGGGGTTCGAATCCCTTCTGGGTCGTACCGAGGTAATCGGGAAATAAATATGGTGGGTGTAGCACAGTTGGTTAGCGCGTCAGATTGTGGTTCTGAAGGTCGAGGGTTCGAATCCCTCTACCCACCCTTCAAAGACCCGCCGCTACTAGCTAGCGGCGGTCTTATTATATGTAGGGCCGTCGCCAAGCGGTAAGGCAAGAGGTTTTGATCCTCTCACTCGTGGGTTCGAGTCCCGCCGGCCCTGGTCTTATATATGCGGATATGGCGGAATTGGCAGACGCGCCAGATTTAGGTTCTGGTGGGAGACCGTGCAGGTTCAAGTCCTGTTATCCGCAGTCAAAAAAGAGTATTCCGTATAGGGTACTCTTTTTTGTTTCGGGAGATTGTGTTACAGCTCCGGAAAATAAAAAATTGGTTTTGAAGTCAAAACCGGGAGTGGAGAGTACATTTATGGAGAAGAAAGCTAATCATTTTTCAGGACAGCTGGGTTTTGTCCTTGTTGCTGCAGGAAGTGCAGTCGGTGTAGGAAATCTGTGGAGATTCCCATATCTTGCAGCAAAGGATGGTGGCGGTCTATTCATTCTTATATATTTTGTACTTGTTCTTACGTTTGGATTTACACTTCTTGTTTCAGATATTGCAATCGGAAGAAAGACAAAGAAAAGTGCCATTGGAGCGTATACGGAGATTAATCCGAAATGGCGTTTCCTTGGAATTCTCACGTTCCTTGTGCCTGTAATCATTATGACCTACTATACGGTAATCGGCGGATGGATTACTAAATATGCCGTTGTTTATCTCACGGGTCAGGCTGAAAGTGCTGCACAGGACGGATATTTCACAGGCTTTATCACAGCACCTGTGGCACCTGTTATTTTCACACTTTTATTTACGGGAGTTACTGCTTTTATCGTTTATAACGGTGTCCAGGACGGAATCGAGAGGGTATCGCGATACATGATGCCGGTGCTCCTTGTGCTTGTAGTGGTTATTGCAATTTATTCCCTGACACTTAAGAGCACTGATGCAGATGGTAACCTCCGTACGGGTATGCAGGGACTTGTTTATTACCTGACACCGAATTTTGAAGGGCTTACCATTAAGCGTTTCCTCCAGATTCTTCTTGATGCAATGAGCCAGCTGTTCTTCTCACTTAGCGTTTCAATGGGTATCATGATTACATACGGCTCATATGTTAAGAAGGAGGTTAACCTCAATAAGTCCATAAGGCAGATCGAATTCTTTGATACAGGTGTTGCACTTATTGCTGGTGCAATGATTATCCCGGCAGTTTATGTATTCTCAGGTGTTGAGGGTATGAGTGCCGGTCCGAGCCTTATGTTCGTATCACTTCCAAAGGTATTCTCTGCAATGGGAAAGATGGGTGTTGTTGTAGGAATCGCATTCTTTATAAGTGCAATATTTGCAACACTTACATCATGTATCTCAGTGCTTGAGTCGATAGTTGCAAACTGCATGGACATCTTCCATACGGGACGTGAAAAGACTGTTAAGGTGCTTACGGTTATTTATCTTGCGGCCTCTGCCGTAATATCACTTGGATATAGCATCTTCTATCTGGAGATTCCGCTTCCAAACGGCTCTGTAGGACAGCTTCTTGATATCATGGACTATATCAGTAACAGCTTTATGATGCCGTTTATCGCACTTCTTTCAACAATCCTCATCGGCTGGATTGCAAAGCCTGAGTATGTAATTGGTGAGATGGAGGCAAGCGGTGACAAGTTCGGAAGAAAGGGACTTTACAGCATAATGATCCGCTTTGTGGCACCTGTAATGATGCTCGCACTGTTCCTTCAGTCAACTGGTATTCTCGGTTAAACACGTAATTTTACTACATTTTACTGGACAACTAAATAAAGTTAATTTAATATAATTAAAAAGGTGTAGAACTGATGGGAGAATCGACATTATCTAATGCCGCCTCCGTTGTAGGGGATACACCTTTTTTGTTTAAAAATATGTACATAGTCTTTTGGAGATGTTATATTAAGGAAAGGTATTTTTATTTTTAAAGAGGTGCGGTATGGGTTTCTTTGATAACTTGATTAAAAATGCAGTGGCAGAGGGTCTCGACAGGGGACTTCGTGACGTGGCTAGAAGTGCTGTTGAAAAGGTTGTGAATCCGGTAGCTGATACAATCGCAGATAAGACTTCAGAAGCTATCACAAAGGCAGCAGAGCCTGTTGTTGATAAGGCGGCCGAGACAGGCAAGGCGGCAAGTGACAGTGTTGACGATGTAATTGGCATGCTCACAAAGATGGCAGCCGAGGAAAAGGCAGAAAAGGCTAAAAAGCAGGCTAACTTTAAGCCACATTTTTATCTTGAAGAAGCAGACAGGTCACGTGAGGCGGATTTCCTGGCACTTATGGAAAAGTATAAGGGCTTTGAGCTTAGCGTTGGATACCGTGACTGGGTTGACCATACATACGGCGGAAAAAAGGACAAGGTCTGGTATGTGATTTCATATAAATCAAAGGCTGCTTATTATGAGGGCGTAAGGGACGAGGCAGGTAACTGGACCGATAAGTATTATACATGTAATAAGGGTGAAATCGTTGAGGAGACTCCTGCAGAGAGTGGCATTACAATCGGACTTGTATGCGCAGCCATGTATAAGGGCCAGGAAAAGCTTGACGGCAGGGGAGCGCAGGAAATTGAGGTCGGAGACTTAAAGTGCAGTCACTACTGCTTCGGCTTTGGCACGCTCGCTTTTAAGGTTGCTGACGATTACGGCGTGACTATTGAATATAACGACATCGAAAATGAAGATGACGGATTCAGACTCAGGGAGCTATATAAGGGCAGCAGTGTAATGCTCCCTGGTAAGATCATTGAGCCTTAATAATTAAATACAAGAATTTAAAGGCAGTGCATTTAAACAGGATGCGCTGCCTTGTGTTTTTTATGATTGTTCTGTTGGCTTCTATAGTGCTTGAATTAACTCAAAATCAAATTGGACAAAGGTCAGGCGATTTGAAGGGATATAAGCGAAATCCCGGTGTGTAACATCGGAAAATGACAATTCGCTTTCATAAATGATACATTAACAAAACACAAGAAATTCACAAAATATGGTATAATTAATTAGTTACGCAAATGCGTAATTAACTATTTAAGAAGGACGCAAAACGGAAAAATATGAAGCATTATTCTAAGTATTTAAAGAAATATTTCTTCGCCTTTATTCTGGCTCCTGTATTCATGCTTTCGGAGGTTTTCGGTGAGATCTGGCTTCCGAAGCTCATGGCAATGATTATCAATGACGGTATCGCCAACAAGGATACGGGAAAGATTGTCATGATAGGTGGCGTTATGTTAGCTGTCTGCCTTTTCATGGTAATCTGCGGAGTACTCGGAAACTATTTTGCCACAAAGGCATCAATAGGTTTTTCGGCAGATCTCAGAAAGGACCTTTTTAAGAAGGTACAGACCTTCTCATTTGCAAACATTGACGATTTTTCGACGGGTTCACTTGTAACGCGTCTTACCAATGACATCCAGCAGATCCAGCAGTTTATCGTCATGGGACTTAAGATGGCACTTAGGGCACCGGGACTCATGGTCGGCGGAATCATTATGGCGGTTTCTATTAACAGAAGCCTTGCAGGCGTGCTCTTTTTCTCTATCCCCGTGCTCATTATCGCAACAGTTCTTGTGTTAATGGCGGGCTTCCCGAGATTCCAGCGCATGCAGACTGCTGTCGATAACCTCAATAACGGAATCAAGGAATCACTTACAAATGTCCGCGTAATAAAGAGCTTTGTAAGGGAGGACTTTGAGGCTGAGAGGTTTGACAGAAAGAACCAGAACCTTCGCGATAAGTCTGTAGATGCATTAAACACCGTGCTCATGATCATGCCTGTCATGACAATCATCATGAATGTAACCTCATGTGCTGTCGTTTTAATCGGAGGAAACAAGGTTATTAACGGCGAGATGCAGATAGGTGACCTTACTGCGTTCATCACATACATAACACAGATTCTTTCATCCCTTATGATGCTTGCAATGATATTCCTTAATTCATCAAGGTCATTTGCGTCACTTAAGAGACTTTCTGAAATCTTTGACACTAACCCGGACATCGCCGATAAGGCAGATGCCTCTGAGGATACTGTTGTTAAGTCAGGTGCAATTGAATTTAGGAATGTAAGCTTTGCATACCCTGCAAAGACAATAAGAAATGCCGACACCGGAATGGCAGAGGATAAGGACGGTGACGGAAAGCCCGACGAGGATACCTCAGGCTGCGGCCTTGTGCTTGAGGACATTAACCTTAAGATTAACGCAGGTGAGACAATAGGAATCCTCGGTGCTACAGGCTGTGGAAAGACAACTCTCGTTTCACTTATCCCGCGTCTTTACGAGGCAACAGGCGGAGAGGTACTCGTAGACGGAATAAATGTTAAGGACTATACAATTAAGAACCTTCGTGAAGGCGTCGGAATGGTGCTTCAGAACAATACGCTTTTTGCTGGAACGATTGACGAGAACTTAAGATGGGGTAATGAGGATGCTTCCGAGGAGGAGGTAAGACAGGCTGCTGAAAGCGCACAGGCTGGTGGCTTTGTGGAAAGCTTTAAGGGTGGCTATGATTACGAAATCGAGCAGGGCGGAACAAACGTCTCGGGCGGACAGAAGCAGCGTCTTTGTATAGCAAGGGCACTTCTTAAAAAGCCGCGCATTCTTATTCTCGATGACTCGACAAGTGCTGTTGATACGGCAACAGAGGCAAAAATCAGGGAGGCGTTTGCAACAACGCTTAAGGAGACGACAAAGCTTATCATCGCACAGAGAATCGGCTCGGTTAAGGATGCCGATAGGATTGTCGTAATGGAGGACGGCAGGATTGCAGCCGTCGGAACACATGACGAGCTCATTAACTCATGTGAGGAATATCAGGAGATTTATTATTCGCAGGTAGACAAGGAGGACAACAGGTGATGGAAAGACACGAAAAGCTTGAAGCCTCCCTTGACCGCAGATATGGAAAGCTTGTTGCAAAGGCCGGAAAGGGTGGCGGACCCGGAAACAGGGGAGCCAAAATGGCCGAGGAACAGGCTAATGCGGGAACAGGCAAAAACAGGAAACAGACAATAGCAAGACTTTTTAAATATGTTCTTCTTGAAAAGAACAGGATGATAGGCGCGGTTGTGTGCTCACTCCTTTCAACGGTCCTGACACTTGCAACCTCATATATGTTAAGGCCAATCATCAACACATACATTGTGCCGGTTGACGGCTCGAGGGGAGACCTCGCGGGACTCATCAAATCGGTCGCACTGATGTTTGTACTTCATCTTTTATCGGTAGTACTTCTCTTTATCCAGATGAGGCTTCTGGCAAAGGCAGGACAGAATTCGCTTAAGAGACTCCGTACGGACCTTTACAATAAGCTCCAGAAGCTTCCTGTAAAGTATTATGACACACATCCGCGTGGAGACATCATGAGCCGCTTTACAAATGACGTTGACAATGTCGGAATGCTTCTTGGCTCGACGCTTATTACGCTTTTGTCATCGCTCCTTACACTTATAGGAACGGTTGCACTCATGTTCTATACGAACTGGCTGCTTTCACTGATTATCATTTTCCTTGTGCCGTTTACGATGTTCTTTGTTTCGAAGATCACAAAGGCTTCGTCAAAGTACTTCTCAAGGCAGCAGGCCTCACTTGGAGCTGTTAACGGCTACATCGAGGAGATGGTAACGGGTCAGAAGGTCATTAAGGTATTTAACCATGAGGACATGGCGGTTGAGGAGTTTGGAATCCTTAACGAAAGATTACGTAAGAACCAGTTCTTTGCACAGTTCTTTGGCGGTCTCATGGGACCAGTATCGAATGCCTCAAACCAGGTAATCTATACGGTTACTGCTGTTGTTGCGGGAATTCTCTGCGTATTACGCGGCTTTGACATCGGTGGAATGACGGTATTCCTTAACTATACAAGACAGTTCGGAAGGCCGGTTAACGAAATAGCACAGCAGGCAACCTCGGTGCTTTCGGCACTTGCGGGAGCTGAGCGTGTATTTGCGGTAATGGACGAGCTTCCTGAGCCAGAGGATGATGAGGACGCATACATACCGGAAAAGATGAGCGGCTATGTAAAGATGGAGAACGTATACTTCGGCTATAAGCCCGAAAAGATGGTTCTTAAGAACATAAGTCTCTACGCAAAGCCAGGACAGAAGATTGCATTTGTAGGCTCAACCGGTGCAGGAAAGACAACAATCACAAACCTCATTAACAGGTTCTATGACATCCAGCAGGGCACCATTACAATCGATGATGTGGACATTAAGCATTATCCGATGGAGTACCTTAGGAAAAACATTGCGGTCGTGCTTCAGGATACACACCTTTTCACGGGAACAATCATGGAGAACATCCGTTACGGAAGACTCGATGCAACGGATGCAGAGGTTATCGAGGCTGCAAAGCTTGCTTCTGCATACTCATTCATTAAGCGTCTCCCGGATGGCTTTAACACAATGATTGAGGGAGACGGCGCTAACCTTTCACAGGGACAGAGACAGCTTATTAACATTGCCCGTGCCGCAATCTCAAAGGCACCGATTCTCGTGCTCGACGAGGCGACATCATCTGTCGACACAAGGACTGAAAAGCACATCGAACAGGGCATGGATGCGCTTATGACAGACAGGACAACCTTTGTTATCGCACACAGGCTCTCAACTGTAAGGGATGCCACTGCGATAATGGTTCTTGAAAACGGTGAAATCATCGAGAGGGGTTCACATGACGAGCTTCTCAATCTGGGCGGAAGATATTACGAACTCTATACGGGAAAGAAGGAACTTGACTGATGAAAAATATGGAACTTTATACCGAGATGGCCTCGTTCATCGACGAAAAGGCACCGCAGATGAAGGAGATAAGACAGGATTTCCATAAGCACGCTGAGGGCGGCTGGAAGGAAATCAGGACCTGCTCAATCATTGCGGATAGACTCGTTAGGATGGGATATACGGAAATCCTCATGGGTAAGGAGTGCTTTGACGCCTCTAAAAGAATGGGACTTCCGCCAAAGGAAGAGCTTGACGCGGCATACGAGAGAGCCCTAAGTGAGGGTGCCGTAATGCCTTATGCAGAGAGGTTTAAGGACGGCTTTACGGCAGTAATCGCAGTGCTTAGAACAGGAAGGCCTGGTCCCGTTATCGGTATCAGATGTGACATCGATGCACTTGGTGTTATTGAATCATGTGAGGAGTCACACAGACCCGCAAGGGAGGGCTTTGCCTCAATTCACCCTGGCGAGATGCATGCCTGCGGCCATGATGCGCATGCGACAATCGGACTTGTAAATGCAGAGACCTTCATGAAATTTAAGGACAGGCTCTGCGGCACAATAAAGATGGTATTCCAGCCTGCCGAGGAGGGTGTCAGGGGTGCAAGGGGAATCGCAGAGTCGGGAATCCTTGATGATGTCGAATTTATGCTTGCAAACCACATGAGTGCAAGACCTGCGGGAACAGACGCTGACATCAAGTTCTGCTATGCGACATGTGTTGCAAACGCAAAGTGGGATGTATATTTAAAGGGAAAGGCATGCCATGCATCGACACCGGAGTTTGGAAACAATGCGATGCTTGCAATGGCTGCAATAGTACAGGCCATCTACGGACTTCCGAGAACATCACTTGGAGATGCAAGAATCAATGTCGGAATGATTGAGGCAGGAAGCGGAAGAAACGTTGTCTGCGACAGGGTTAAGATGGTAATGGAGCTTCGCGGTCTGACACAGGCTTCACTTGAGTACATGGTTCCATATGCAAAAAGAATCATTGAACATGCGGCTATGATGCACGGCTGCACTGCTGAAATCGTTGAGATGGGTGCAACACCGTGCCATCCAATCGACGTACCGGAGTTTGTCGATTCGATGAACGCACTCGCTAAGGAAGCGGGTATTAAGACACTCGATCCGACTGTATCAACATCATCAGAGGACTATACATATATGGCAAAGCGTGTCCAGGAGCACGGTGGAAAATCGCTTATGTTTAGAACCCTTTCCGAGTACCCTGCAGCAGCGCATGCGGTAACCTTTGACCTTCAGGAAAAGGACCTTCCAAATGCGTCGAAGATGTTTGCACTTATGGTGGTGGAGCTTGCTTCAGCAAATTGAACAAAAAATTAACAATCTTTTGGTATATCTGTATAACAAAAAATACAAATATTAAGTACAATAAAAATACAAAAGAAGCTAAAAGTATGATATGTTAATTGTCGGTAAAAGGTTTACCGGCGATTATTCATCTGTTTTAAGGAGATAAAAGACAGATGATGAAATATAAGTAACTAATCAAAATAAAAAGGGGGATTTAAAGTATGAGCCTTTCGACCTTTAAAGGCGGTACACATCCTTATGAAGGAAAGGAGCTTGCCGCAGGCTCGAGAATAGCCGAGCTTAAGTTTGAGGGTAAGCATATCTTCCCGCTGTCTCAGGGCATCGGAGCACCGGCAAAAGCAATCGTGGCTGTCGGCGACAGAGTGCTTGCAGGCCAGAAAATAGCGGAAGCAGGCGGATTCGTTTCTGCAAACGTTTTATCGAGCGTTTCAGGAACAGTAACCGCAATTGAGCCACGCATGACAAGTGCTGGTATCGACACACCTTCAATCGTTATTGAGAGTGACGGTCTTTATGAGACAGTTCCGGGTGTAGGAACCGAGAGAGACTATACAACACTTTCACGTGAGGAAATTGTCGAAATCGTAAAGGAAGCAGGCATTGTAGGTATAGGCGGAGCGGGCTTCCCGACACATGTAAAGCTTATGCCAAAGAACCCGGATGCAATCGAGTTCTTCATTGCAAATGGTTCAGAGTGTGAGCCGCTTCTTACATCAGACTACCGTCTCATGGTAGAGGAGCCTGAAAAGATCGTCATGGGTCTTAAGGTCCTCATTTCAGTATTCCCGCAGGCACGCGGAATCATCGGCATCGAGAACAATAAGCCTGAGGCCATTGCAAAGATGAAGAAGGCCTGCGAGAAGGAGCCGAACATTGAGGTTAAGGAGCTTCTCACAAAGTACCCGGAGGGTGGTGAGAGACAGCTCATCAAGGCATGCACAGGCAGGGAAATCAACTCAAGCATGCTTCCTGCAGATGCAGGCTGCATCGTTCAGAATGTTGCTACACTTGCAGCTATCTGTGACGCGGTATGCTATTCAACACCTCTTATGGAGAAGGTTATCACAGTATCTGGTGATGCAGTTGTTTCACCTTCAAACGTAAGGGTAAGACTTGGTTCATCGTATGCGAAGATTCTTGAGGCTGTTGGCGGCATCAAGACAGACGTTGAGCCCGCAAAGTTCATCTGCGGCGGACCTATGATGGGACAGGCACTTTTCGATCTCAACATCCCGGTTACAAAGCCGTCATCTGCACTTCTTGCATTCACACACGACGAGGTTTCGGAGAATCCGACAACTCCGTGTATCAGATGCGGAAAGTGTGTTGACGTATGTCCTGAGTTCCTCGTACCGGTACTCATGGCAAAGGCAGCAGACAAGCATAACCTCGAGAAATTTGAGGAGCTTAACGGCATGGAGTGCATGGAATGCGGTTCATGTTCATACATCTGCCCTGCAAGAAGACCTCTTACACAGAGCTTCAAGATGATGCGTAAGGAAGTTGGCGTCATGAGAAGAATCAAGGCGGAAGAGAAGAAGCTTCGTGAGGAGCAGGCAAAAGAAGCAAAGAAAGCGGAGGTAAAGTGATATGGCAAAACTTCATAATGTATCATCATCACCTCATTTCAGGGCAAAGGCCGACACAAGGAGCATCATGCTCGATGTGGTTCTCGCACTTATCCCGGCTTCAGCAATCGCAGTATTCAGATTTGGCTTCTACGCACTTGCAATCATTGCAGTAACAGTAGGTGCGTGTGTACTTTCAGAGTATCTCTGGAATAAGCTCATGAAGAAGCCTCAGACGGCAGGCGACCTTTCGGCAGTTGTTACGGGTCTTATCCTCGCACTCAACATGCCGCCGCAGATTCCGCTCTGGATTCCGGCTCTTGGCGGTGTTTTCGCAATCATCGTTGTAAAGCAGCTTTACGGTGGAATCGGACAGAACTTCATGAACCCGGCACTTGCTGCAAGATGCTTCCTTCTTATTTCATTTGCAGGCATGATGAACAACTTCACATGTGCAAAGATTGGATTTGACGCAGTTTCAGGAGCAACACCGCTTGCAGCGGCAGCTTCAGGAAACCTTTCAACATACAGCACACTCGATCTTTTCCTCGGAAACATCCCTGGAACAATCGGTGAGGTTAGCAAGCTTGCACTTTTGGTTGGTGGTGCATATCTTGTAATCACAAAGGTTATTTCACCGAGAATACCTCTTACATACATCGGAGTATTCTCAGTATTCGTACTTTTCTTTAAGGGCGGAGATTTATCATATCTTCTCTATGAGCTTCTCTCAGGAGGACTCATCTTCGGTGCTTTCTTCATGGCAACAGACTATGCAACAAGCCCGATTACAAAGAAGGGACAGTATGTATTTGCTGCAATCCTTGGTATCTTCACCGGAGTATTCAGACTCTACGGCGGTTCACCTGAGGGAGTTTCATATGCAATCATCCTTTCAAACCTTCTTGTTCCGCTTATCGAGAAGTACACCATGCCTAAGGCATTCGGAAAGAGAGGTAAATAATGATGGACGTTAAAAGAATCATCAGGGATGCACTTATCCTTTTTGCCATTACTCTTATCGCAGGCCTCGCACTCGGTGCAACACATGAGGTAACAACACCCATTATCGTCGGAGTAAGGGCAGAGAAGGCAGAGAAGACCTATAAGGAGGTTTTCCCGACAGCTGACCACTTCGGAGCTCCGGAGGAGATGCAGGACAAGGTAGATGTCTGTGATTCAATGATAAGAATCGCACAGGGTGAGAATGTTACCGTTGACCAGTGCATGAAGGCATATGTTGCCAAAGGCGAGGTTATCGGATATCTTGTAACAGCATCATCAAAGGAAGGCTACGGCGGAGAGGTTACAATCTCAGTTGGTATTGACAAGGCTGCAGGTAAGCTTACAGGTGTTGGCTTCCTTACACTTAACGAGACAGCAGGTCTTGGAATGAAGGCAAAGGAGCCTGAGTTTAAGGACCAGTTCACAACAAAGTCGGCTGCAACACTTACCGTTATCAAGACAGATGGTGCAGGCCCGATGGAGGTTGAGGCAATCTCAGGTGCAACAAAGACATCAAGGGCAGTAACAAATGCAGTTAATGCAGCAGTTTATTTCGTAATGGAATGCTTAGTATAAGAAAGGAGGACCATATGAAGAACAATAAGTATCTTGAGAGAATTTATAACGGAGTATGGAAAGAAAATCCTCTCTTCGTTCTGTTACTTGGTACATGTCCTACACTTGCGGTAACAACAAGCGCGACTAACGGTCTCGGAATGGGTCTTGCCGCAACTGCCGTACTTGTATTCTCAAACATCATCATTTCGGCACTCAGGAACATCATCCCGGACAAGGTACGTCTCCCAGCCGAAATCGTAATCGTTGCTTCACTTGTTACAGTATGTGACATGCTTATGGAGGCATTCGTACCGGACCTTTACGAGTCACTCGGAATCTTCATTCCGCTTATCGTAGTTAACTGTATAATCCTTGGAAGAGCAGAGTCATATGCGCTTAAGCATAACCCGATTCTTTCAATGTTTGACGGACTCGGAATGGGACTTGGATTCGCAATTGCACTTGTTCTTATCGGTGGCTTCAGGGAAATCCTCGGTGCAGGTACAATCTTCGGATTTAGGATCATGCCGCAGGGCTACACACCGATTTCAATCTTCATACTCGCACCTGGTGCATTCCTTGTTTATGCAATGCTTACGGCACTGCAGAACAAGTTAAAGCTTCCATGTGCAACAAACGGAGATGCAATTGATCCTGACCACGTAATGTGTGACGGTAACTGTACAATGTGCCGTATGGGTGCAGGCTCATACAAGACTGAGAAGAAGGAGGAGGCATAAACCATGGCTAAATTAATTATTATCGCTGTAAGCTCATGCCTCGTTTCAAACGTAGTTCTGAGCCAGTTCCTCGGCATCTGCTCATTCATCGGAGTTTCAACAGATGTTAAGACATCTGCAGGTATGGGCGGAGCGGTTGTATTCGTAATGACACTTGCCTCACTTGTGGCATCACTGCTTTACAACTTCGTTCTTGTTCCTCTTGGAATCACATACCTTAAGACGATTGTTTTCATCATCGTTATCGCAGCGCTTGTACAGATCGTTGAGATGTTCATGCATAAGTGCATGGTATCGCTTTACAACTCACTTGGCGTATACCTTCCGCTTATCACAACAAACTGTGCAGTGCTTGGTGTTGCACTTACAAATGCACAGAAGAGTTACACACTCGTTGAGTCTGTTGTAAACGGTTTTGCAACAGCCATCGGTTACTGCATAGCAATCATCCTGCTTGCAGGTATCAGGGAGCATACCGAGGGCAATGTCGTGCAGCACTAATGGCAGGGTGTTCCGATTGTTCTTGTAACAGCGGCCCTCATGTCAATCGCATTCTTCGGATTCTCCGGAATTATGTAAGGAGGTAGCGTGATGAATATTACATTAATACTTATCGCTGCCGCTGTTGTAGCAGCAACAGGAATTGTAGTAGGCCTCGGACTTGGAATTTTCGGTGAGAAGTTCAAGGTTGAAGTAGACGAAAGAGAAGCAGCCGTACGTGCGTGCCTTCCGGGCAACAACTGCGGTGGCTGCGGATATCCTGGATGTGATGGTCTTGCAAAGGCCATCAACGAGGGAAGGGCACCGGTTAATGCATGTCCTGTTGGACAGCAGCCTGTAGCTGACGCAATCGCTGAGGTTATGGGTGTAAAGGCTGAGGCAGGTGTCAGAAAGGTTGCATATGTAAGATGCTCAGGAGACTGCCAGAAGGTTGTGGCTAAGTTCTCCTACACAGGTATCGAGGACTGTAACGCACTTGCAGTAGTTCCGGGTCTTGATGACAAGGGCTGCGGATTTGGCTGTATGGGTCACGGAGCATGTGTAAAGGCATGTAAGTTTGATGCAATGCACCTCGTTAACGGTATCGCAAGGGTTGATGCCGACAAGTGTACAGCATGTATGGCATGCGTAAAGACATGTCCTCAGAAGATCATTACAATGGTTCCTTACGACGCAAAGGTAAAGGTTGCATGTGCTTCACAGGCAAGAGGAAAGGCTGTAATGAATGTCTGCAAGGCAGGCTGCATCGCATGTACCCTCTGCACAAAGCAGTGTGAGTTTGATGCAATCCACATGGACGGAAACGTAGCAGTTATCGACTACGAGAAGTGCACGGCTTGTGGCGCGTGTGCTGCAAAATGTCCGCGTAAGGTCATTCACATGGTGGAAAAATAATCAGAAGAGCTGTGGCTTAATGCCATGGCTCTTTTTTTTGAGCATGATACACCAGTGGCAGGCGTTGTCAGAAACTGCATAGTTAACGAATTAACAGCCCTTTTTTATACAAAAATTATACATTTATTCAATAGACTTTTTAGGCTAATTTTCGTATAATGCGTATGATGTTTTTAAATTGGTACAATTTGGATTTTTTTAAATGAAAGGAATAAATAAATGGCAAACATTGACTTAACAAAGTACGGTATTACCGGAACAACAGAAATCGTTTACAACCCTTCATTTGAGCAGCTCTTCGAGGAAGAGATGAAGCCTGAGCTTACTGGCTTTGACAAGGGCGTGCTCACAGAGCTTGACACTGTCAACGTTATGACAGGTATCTACACAGGACGTTCACCTAAAGACAAGTACATCGTTATGGATGAGAACTCAAAGGACACTGTATGGTGGACAACAGATGAGTACAAGAATGACAACCATCCGATGTCAGAGGATACATGGGCAGTTGTAAAGGATATTGCCAAGAAGGAACTTTCAAACAAGAGACTTTTCGTAGTTGACGCATTCTGCGGCGCTAACAAGGATACAAGAATGGCTATCCGCTTCATCGTAGAGGTAGCTTGGCAGGCACACTTCGTAAAGAACATGTTCATCATCCCAACAGCAGAGGAGCTTGCTTCATTCGAGCCTGATTTCGTAGTTTACAATGCTTCAAAGGCTAAGGTTGAGAACTTCAAGGAGCTCGGACTTAACTCAGAGACATGTGTAGCATTCAACATTTCAAGCCGTGAGCAGGTTATCATCAACACATGGTACGGCGGAGAGATGAAGAAGGGTATGTTCTCAATGATGAACTACTACCTTCCACTCAAGGGCATCGCTTCAATGCACTGCTCAGCTAACTGCGACATGAACGGTGAGCACACAGCTATCTTCTTCGGTCTTTCAGGAACAGGTAAGACAACACTTTCAACAGATCCTAAGAGACTTCTTATCGGTGATGACGAGCACGGCTGGGACGACAACGGAGTATTCAACTTCGAGGGCGGCTGCTATGCAAAGGTTATCGGCCTTGACAAGGAATCTGAGCCGGATATCTACAACGCTATCAGAAGAAATGCCCTTCTTGAGAACGTAACAGTAGCAGAGGACGGAAAGATTGATTTCGATGACAAGAGCGTTACGGAGAACACACGTGTTTCTTACCCGATCGACCACATCGACAACATCGCTCTTAAGGTTAACGGCGTTTCTGCAGGTCCTGCAGCTGACAACGTAATCTTCCTTTCAGCTGATGCATTCGGAGTACTTCCGCCTGTTTCAATCCTTACACCTGAGCAGACACAGTACTACTTCCTTTCAGGCTTCACAGCTAAGCTTGCAGGAACAGAGAGAGGAATCACAGAGCCTACACCTACATTCTCAGCATGCTTCGGTCAGGCATTCCTTGAGCTTCACCCGACAAAGTACGGCGAGGAGCTTGTTAAGAAGATGGAAGCTACAGGAGCAAAGGCTTACCTTGTAAACACAGGCTGGAACGGAACAGGAAAGAGAATCACAATCAAGGATACACGTGGAATCATCGACGCTATCCTTAACGGTGACATCCTCAAGGCTCCTACAAAGAAGATTCCTTACTTCAACTTTGAGGTTCCGACAGAGCTTAACGGCGTAGACACAGGTATTCTTGATCCTAGGGATACATATGCTGATCCTTCAGTTTGGGATGAGAAGGCTAAGGACCTTGCTGGCAGATTCATCAAGAACTTCGCTAAGTATGAGTCTAACGCAGCAGGCAAGGCACTCGTTGAGGCTGGCCCACAGCTCTAATTAAAAAAGGCTGTTGCCACAGATATGTGGTGAAACCAAAAATGATATTAACGAATAACAAAAGCGCTGAAGCAACAAGGCTTTGGCGCTTTTTTTGATAAAAATTCAACAAAATAAGAAACGTCTATTTATAGATAATTACTAATTTACGAAAAAATGTTTCTTAACTACTATGAAAAACAAGGAAACAAAATAATGCCTTGGACAATAGAAAGCAGGTGTTTTGTGTGAAGGTGACATTGGAAGAAATCGCTAGAAATGCAGGGGTTTCAAAGGCTACGGTCTCCAGGGTTCTCAATGACAATCCTAATGGCGTTGGGGCGGAAACGAGGAAACGCGTTAAGCAGGTTATGGAGAAAATGGGTTACGCAAATACTATGGCGGAGGATTGCAAATTCGTTCGTTCAAAAAGCATTGTACTCATGATTCCGGATGTCACAAACCCATATTTTGCAAGCATCGTAAAATCTGTTGAAACGAGAGCCATGCAGGACGATTATATGGTTATTCTCTCAAATACTGATTTTATGCCAGAAAAAGAAGCTGAGTATATAACAAAGCTTGTTGCAAAAAGAGTGGACGGAATAATTCTCATATCGTCAGGAACACACTGCAGCAAAGAGCATTTTAGACCGCAGAAATACGGCATACCGATGGTAATGTTAGACAGAAAGCTTGCTGATCTTGAAAACTATCCGAGCGTATGCGCTAATAACATGTTCGCTTCATATTCTGCATGTGAGATGCTTATCAAAAAAGGCGCAAAGAGGGTTGTGTTTATATCCGGAAATGAAAATATCTCAACTTCTGTCGAGCGTTATGAGGGCTACAGAAATGCACTTGAAAAATATGGTCTGCCTTTTGAAAGCAGATATGTGAAATACGGACAGTACACTGTTGAGGGTGGCTACAACGCAATAATGGAGCTTGAAAAAGAGGACGTAAAATATGATGCGGTTATGGCAGCAAATGACCTTATGGCGCTTGGAGCAATGAAGGCTATTAAGGAACTCTCTTACAGGGTCCCCGACGATGTTCAGATTATTGGATGCGACAATGTGACTTTTTCACAGTTTTGCAATCCACCACTATCTACCATCCAGCAGCCTACTACCGAGATGGGAAGACGTGCAACGGAAATGCTTCTAAGAATGATTAACGGTGAAAAGGTAAACGAGAATGTAAGAATTCAACCTAAACTTATTTTGAGAGAAACTACTAAGTGAGGTATTGAAATGGAAAAAATTGTGGTATTTGGAAGTTCTAATATTGACATGGTTCTTAATGTTGAAGAAATGCCACAAAAGGGTGAGACAATCAAATGTAAGGAATACAAAACAGTTCCCGGAGGAAAGGGTGCCAACCAGGCGGTTGCATGTGGAAGACTTGGCGGTGATTGTGTATTTCTAAGCAAGATTGGAAATGATGATGCAGGAGAGATATTAACAAAAAGCCTGAATTCCGCAGGTGTAAATACAGAAAAAATGGCAAAACTAGATAACTGTCCGACAGGTACGGCGGTAATTATGGTTAATGCCAATGGAAACAACAGCATAGTCATAATACCGGGTGCAAACGGCGAATGTGATATGAATTATGTTGAGGAAAACAGGAATGTAATTGAGGAAGCAGGCATTGTTATGACGCAACTTGAGACAGCATTTTCAGGTGTGTTTGGATTAATCCGAATGGCAAAGAAGGCCGGAAAGACAGTGATATTAAACCCGGCTCCCGCTTCAACAAAGATTCCTGATGACATATTTGACGGTCTTGATTTTATTACACCAAATGAAACAGAACTATCAACAATAACGGGTATGCCTGTTAATACAATCGATGAAATAGAAAAGGCTTCAAGGGCAATACTTGAAAAGGGTGTAAAAAACGTAATTGTAACAATTGGTTCAAGGGGAGCATTCCTTTGCAATGAAAAGGAGTGTAGGTTATGTCCGACATATACAGGTGTTAAGCCTGTAGACACAACGGCGGCTGGTGATACCTTTAATGCCGGAATCGCAGTAGGACTGGCTGAGGGAAAAAGCCTTGATGAGGCAATAAGACTTGCCAATGCTGCAGCAGCAATTTCAGTTACAAGAGCAGGGGCACAGACATCGATACCAACAAGAAAGGAAGCGGAAACACTCATTTCAACTAGGCTTTGAACACTATATTATTCATTAATATAAAGAATAATATTAAATATAGGTCCTATAAAGAATTAAATAAGAAAGAGGGAAAAATTATGAAAAAGACAATCTCAATCCTTTTGACTGTCGCAATGCTGTTAGGCTTAGCAGCATGCGGAAGTAAACCCGCCGAAACTCCGGCAGCTACTACTCAAGCAGCCGCATCCGCTGAAAAGGCAGAAACCACAGCGGCTAGCGCTACGGAATCATCTGATATCAAGTACAAGAAGGATATCAAAATTGGTACACTTGCTGATCTGACTGTTGCATGCCGCTATGCAGGAACTGCAACAGTTACCACTCAGACCTGTAACTCAACATTTAATGGTCTTGTTGCAATTCAGACTGATGGAACTGCAGTTCCAGAACTTGCAACGGAATGGAAATCAAATGATACTGCCACAGAATGGACATTCACCTTACGTGAAGGCGTTAAGTTCCACGATGGCAGTGATTTCACAGCAGAGGATGTAAAGTTCACTTGGGATTACAATTCTACTACATCAAACGAGGGCGTATCACAGGCTATCTCAGGTATTGCCTATGTTGATGAGGTTGTGGTTGATTCTCCTTATCAGGTTACTTTTAAGCTTAAGGATCCATCTGCTGACTGGCTCAACTATGCTGCTCAGGACATCATGAGCAAGACTGCTTGTGAGAACATGGGAATCATTGAAGGTCAGAAGATCGGTACAGGTCCTTACTACTTCGATTCTGTTGAGACAGGTGTATCATGGACAATCCGTCGTTTTGATGATTACTGGGGAGAGAAGCCGGTAACAGAGTCTATTACCTTCGAGGTAATCACAGATGCCAGCTCACGTGCATTAGCTCTGCAGTCAGGCGACATCGATGCTATGTATGATGGTAATCCTTCTGATATTGTTAACTTCATCCATGATGAGGAAAACTACAATGTATTCAGTGCAAGCAACATTCAGGTTGTATACGCTGGTTTTAATGCAAACAGCGAATATGGCGCAAACAAGATTGTTCGTCAGGCAGTTGCAATGTCTGTGAACCGTGATGATATTCTGTCTGTATGCTATGAGGACGGACTTTGTGGCACTATGTGCGATAATTTCATAAGCCCGGTTGCTGTTGGATATACTAAAGTAGATGCTTACGAGTATAATCCTGAAGCAGCTAAGGCCCTTCTTGAGGAGAATGGCTTAGGTGGTATCACCCTTAAGTTATATACATTTGCTAAATATATCCCTGTAGCAGAGATGATTCAGAGTAATCTTCGTGACGCAGGCATCAATCTTGAAATTCAGGAGTGGGCTCAGACAGGATTTACAAAGGCAATCCGTGAGGACAACGGTTACGACTTAGCAATCAACTGTACTAGCCAGTATGGTGGTATCATCACAGTTATGATCGAGTATCTGAAGACTGGCGCAACACGTTCATTCATGAACTACGCTAATCCGGAGTTCGATGCTAAGCTGGCAGACGTTCTTGCAAGTGGAAACTTCGATGAAATGTTATCAAAGTATGCAGGACTGCAGCAGTATGTTGCTGATGAGGTTCCGGGCGTGGCTCTTGCAACTGCTAACCTGTTCTGTGTTGGATCTAAGAACTTTGGTGGTGTTAACTTAAATGCTCAGGCAGTAGATGTAGACTTCTCATACTGCTATGTGACAGAATAATATCAACTTTTATGGTGGGGAAGTGGAAATGTCGACTTCCCCACCAATTCTATCGACTCCATTTAACCTGTAAAGGAGAAAAGTATGCTCAAATATATTTTGAAGCGAATTGTTATGATCATACCAGTGGTTGTGGCAGTATCGCTTATTGTGTTCTTTATTATGGACTTTGTTCCCACGGATGCCGCGGTTACTGCATTAGGTGATGGTGCAACTGAGGAACAGCTTGAAGAGTACCGTGAGGCGCATGGACTCAACGATCCGCTCCTTGTACGCTATATTCGGTATATGGGCGGCGTTTTGAAAAAAGACCTTGGAACCAGCTATGCCAATAACGTGCCTGTTTGGGACCTGTTTTTCAAAAAATTCCCTACCACACTGAAGTTGGCAATTTCATCAGTACTTGTGACTGTAATTCTTTCAATTCCATTGGGAATTATAGCAGCGGTAAAAGAGAACACGCTTGTTGACACTGCTGCATCTACCGTCTCCTTTGTGGGATTGGCAATGCCAAACTTCTGGCTCGGTTTGTTGTTGATTATTCTGTTTTCTGTAAAGCTTGGATGGTTGCCCTCCACAGGAGCAAATGGTTGGAAAAGCTTTATCCTTCCTGCGATAACATGTGGAACCGGTAACATGGCAGCACTGACTCGAACAACCCGATCTGCAATGCTGGACGTGCTGAAACAGGATTACCTGAGAACAGCCAGGTCAAAGGGTGTCAGTGATCAAAAAATCATTATGAAACATGCGCTTAAAAACGCACAGATTCCCATTGTTACAATGATTGGTATTCAGGTTTCCACACTGATTGGTGGTGCTGTATTGACTGAAAGAGTATTTGCACTTCCTGGAGTAGGCAGCTTCCTTGTAGATTCCATTCTCAAGAGCGACTTTGAAGTGGTTACTGGTTTTATCATCATGCTGGCTGTATTTGTTTCTGTGGTCCTTTTGATTGTGGACATTGTTTATGCATTCTTGGATCCCAGAATCAAGGCACAATATTCCAAGAGCTAATGAGGTGGGGAAATGGCAAAAGTAGAAAAGACAAACGAACAAATCAGTGTCAAACAGAACCGCGTCGTTGAGGTGTGGAAGCAGTTCAAGAGAAACAAAGGCGCAATGGTTGGTTTGATTATTCTCATTATTTTGATTTTAATTGCAATCTTTGCGGATGTTATATGGGATTATGAGGCAGACATTATTGCTACCAGTTCCAAAGACCGTCTTATTGAACCATGTTTAGAGCATCCTTTCGGAACAGATAATTTTGGCCGTGATATGCTGGCAAGAATTGGCTATGGTACCCGTTATTCTTTGATTATTGGTTTTTCTTCAGTGCTTATCGGATTACTGATTGGTGTTCCTATTGGCGCAGCATCCGGATATATTGGAGGAAAATTCGACACCATACTCATGCGTTTTGTAGATACCTTTACAATCATTCCCAGCCTGCTGATGACTATTATTTTGGTTTCAATTATGGGCACCAGCATGATTAACCTGATTATTGCTCTTTCAATAAGTGCAATTCCGGTATTTACAAGGATTACGCGTGCCTCGGTTATGGTCACAAGAAATAATGATTATATTGAATCCGCTCGTGCGATAGGCGCACCAACTACAACTATTCTGTTGAAACATGTTCTTCCAAACTGTTTCTCTCCGATTTTGGTTCAGGCTACATTACGAGTGGGAACAGCGATTATATCCGCAGCCGGATTGAGTTATATCGGTCTGGGCGTTCCGCTGCCGACTCCTGAATGGGGTGCACTGCTGAGTGCGTCCAAGTCCTTCCTGACACGTGCACAGCATATGTGCCTGTTCCCGGGACTTGCCATTATGGTCACTGTTATGACTATAAACCTGGTGGGTGACGGATTAAGAGATGCGCTGGATCCTAAGCTGAAGAGATGAGGTGTTGACTATGGGGCTTATTAATAAATTCACAAGGACTAATGTGGAAGAGTCCTTAAAGAAAAAGAGGCAGGAAAACGCCGCAGCTGTAGAGGTTGAGAACCTGGTGGTTCAATATGTTACTTCCACGGAAACAGTAGAAGCGGTAAACGGAATCAGCCTGAAGCTTGAAAAGAAGCATACGTTAGGTTTGGTTGGTGAAACAGGAGCCGGAAAGACTACGGCAATGCTTGCACTGATGAATATGGTTCCATATCCCCCGGGAGTGGTGAAATCCGGAACAGTAAAGGTTAACGGTCTGGATATGCGTAATCTGACACCGGCGGAACTGCAGACAGTCCGTGGAAGCGAAATCGCTATGATTTTCCAGGATCCGATGACCTCGTTAAATCCTGTACTGTCCGTTGGAGAGCAGATTGCAGAGAGTATAATTCTTCATCGCCATCTAACGGAAAAAGAGGCAATGGTAGAGGCTGGAAAAATGCTCGAAATGGTTGGAATCGACCCTAATCGAGTAGGTGAGTATCCTCACCAGTTCTCAGGAGGTATGCGTCAGCGTGTTGGCATTGCCATTGCACTAGCATGTAATCCAACAGTTTTAATCGCTGATGAACCTACTTCTGCGTTGGATGTAACAATACAGGCACAGATTCTTAGAATGATGAAGGACCTGAAGGAGAAGAATGATACCGCCCTCATTATGATTACCCATGATTTAGGTGTAGTTGCAGAACTTTGTGATGAAGTGGCAGTAATGTACGCCGGAAGAATTGTAGAGTATGGTAAACTTGAAGAAGTGTTCAATCACACAAAACATCCATATACGGAGGGTCTGTTTAACTCACTGCCGAATATCAACAGTCGACAGCAAAAGCTCCAGCCGATTCCAGGACTGATGCCGGATCCGTCCAATCTTCCTGAGGGCTGTGCTTTTGCAGATCGTTGTGCTTATGCAACTGATGCCTGCCGAAAAGGAAATGTTCCGGTGCACAGTTTTTCGGAAACACATTATGCACAGTGTACTGCATACGAGAATCCTGAATTTAAAATCAGAAGGGGGAATTAACAATGGCAGAAATCATTTTGGAAGTAAAAAATCTAAAGAAGTATTTCAAGTCCCCTAAAGGAAATGTACATGCGGTGGATAATGTGAATTTTTCCATCGAAAGGGGTAAAACCCTAGGCATTGTAGGAGAGTCTGGATGCGGAAAATCCTCAACTGGACGAACAATTCTACGATTAATTGAACCAACATCGGGCCAGATAATTTTCGAGGGAAAAGACATTACCAAGGTTAGTGACCGAGAGATGACAAAGCTGCGCCGTGATATGCAGATTATTTTTCAGGATCCCTTTTCTTCTTTGGACCCTCGAATGACGGTGAGTGAGTTAATTGCCGAACCTTTGAATTACCATAAAGTATTGGAAGGCAGTGGACGAGAACTGGCACAAAAGAAGGAAGAATACATTCTGAATCTGATGGATACTGTAGGTCTCGCACGACGTTTGTACAATTCCTACCCACATGAGTTGGATGGTGGACGACGTCAGAGAATTGGTATTGCCAGGGCATTGGCATTGAATCCCAAGCTGATTGTCTGTGATGAACCTGTTTCTGCATTGGATGTTTCTATACAGGCTCAGATTCTGAATCTGCTTAAGGATTTGCAAAAGGAAAGAGGACTTACCTACATTTTCATTACACATAATCTATCCGTTGTAAATCATTTTGCTGATGAAATTGCAGTTATGTATCTGGGAAGTGTTGTGGAGAAGGCACCTGTAGACGAATTGTTCAGCAATCCTCTTCATCCCTATACCAAGGCGTTACTTTCGGCAATTCCTGTCCCTGAGATTCGTGAAAGAAAAGAAGAAGTGCTGATTCAGGGCGAAGTTGTGTCACCAATAAACCTGCCAGATGAGTGCAGATTCCGTAAGAGATGCAGCTGTAAATGCGAACAGTGCTCAGCAGGAATACCCAAGCTTCAGGAGGTAAAGCCAGGTCATTTTGTAGCATGCTGCAATCTTTGATTTTGATGTAAAATTGGCAATTCTCGATAATAGGTCCTTGAACGTTTGCTGGACAAGGAGGATATGATATGAAAACACTCAAAGAAATTTTTCCAAAGCCTGACAACACTGAATTAATCCGTCGCATTAATCTCCCAAGAAATGGTGTTGATGTCATTTTGGACAGCGATACATATAATGAGAT
The DNA here is from genome assembly GCA_030526295.1 of Eubacteriales bacterium. Classification (GTDB taxonomy): domain Bacteria; phylum Bacillota; class Clostridia; order Lachnospirales; family Lachnospiraceae; genus Avilachnospira. Next base: position 7,315 of record JAUNDA010000014.1, on the reverse strand, counting down.
TGATGACCAGTTTGCTCTTTCTTATCTGGTTCGCTCTCAGAATCAGCTGACTATTCGTGGCATTACGGCAGCACCATTTTACAGAGATCCTTCAACAGGCATTTTTCGTTCTGAAAGTCCGGGAGATGGGATGGAAAAGAGTTACCATGAAATCTTAAAAGTGTTGGATTTGCTTGGGACACCGGAATTGAAAGATAGGGTATATCGAGGCTCAAACGCATATTTACCGGATGATGTAACTCCGGTGGATTCTCCCGCTGCTAGAGCCATGATTGAGATTTCCAGAGAGTATTCGCAGGAACATCCTTTGTATATCCTTGCTATTGCTGCAGGAACAAATGTTGCATCAGCACTTCTTTTAGAGCCGGAAATGGCGAAGAGGGTTGTAATTGTTTGGCTTGGTGGACACGCACAGCATTATGGTGGTTGTGACGAGTTTAATATGAAACAGGATTTGTCTGCAGCTCGTGTTATCTATGGAAGTGGTGCTGCAGTGGTTCAGGTTCCATGTATGGGAGTTGTATCCGAATTTCGTTTCGGAAAAGCTGAACTGGAGTATCGTTTCAGAGATAAGAACGAATTATGCAACTATTTAATTGATAGTACATATGAATATGCAAAGCTGAAATTCAATTATGAAGATTGGAGTAAGCCATTATGGGATGTAATAACGGTAGCCTGGGCGCTTGGCGGCGATACGATGCTTATGCGAACCGTCCCAAGCCCTATTCCACAGGATGATAAAACCTATGGAATAGACCCAAATCGACATCCTGTAGGTTATGTGTACTACGTTAAAAAAGATCCAATTGCCGCTGATTTGACAAAAAAGCTGACAATTTGAAAAATTTGTTCACCGTTTTTCGAACAATATCAGAAATAGAATTAGTTGTGATTAAGTGAGAAAAGAAGAGCCCCCAATTTGAGATAAAACACTGTTTTGAATTTTTATCTCAGATTGGAGGCTTTTTTATTATTTACGAAGTGTCGATTTACATAAGTGACATGCCGATTAGGAAATCAAGCGGGAAGCCTTGGCAATTCAATTGCCGAGGAGTTCACGACTCCACATACGGCGGAATGTAGTTCTCAATTGCGGTAACGAGGTCAGTATGGTGGATCAGGAACCAGATTTTCGGGTCATTTGTCTTTGTAATGAGAATCCACTTTCCAGACTTTCCCTCCATTGAGATGTTCTTAAAGCCGCGGGAGTCAAACCTTCTGATTTCGGCATCGTCCTTCTCACTTTCAGATTCGAGGAATGCATTTACGATTTTTTCCTCATCCTCCCTGTATATACGCATTATCGGGCGGGCCATCGAAAGAAGGTCGTCGGCACGCCTTTTGTAATATTTATATTCCTCCTTGTTGTTTGTGAGGTAATACTTTCCGTTCTCGTGGTGCTTTGCAAGGCACTCTCCGCTAAGGGCCTCCGTTCCCGATACATAGAGAAGATGGTGATAATAGGTATTGTCTAGTCCCTTAAGACAGTAGGGCGATACCTGGCCTGTCATATACATCGGAATCCAGCTCTCGAGTCCCAGCATGAGCTCATTAAACGGGCGGTTGATGTTGTGAATAAGGTTGAGCCTGAGACCCTTTCTCAGCATGAAGGCAAGTCCCATCATCCATTTCTTTCCAAATTCCTTATCCTCAGCCATGTCCTCCATCGGTGTATCAGCACACATGAATACATCCTCCATTGACTTTGAGAGGACAGCACTCTTCATGAAATCGATTTCGCCCTTTTTCATTTCCTCAAGGCCGTAATAGGTCTTTGTGTGAGGAAGCACCATAGGTACTGAAGGAACCTTCATTTCATTAAAGTGTATGCTTTCAATGTACTCGTTAAGATCGAATTCATCGAGCTTTGAAAGGAAATCGGAGACATTGTTTTCGGGCTCCTCGTAATTTCCAAGCATCCATTTCTCAAGTGAGTTAATAAGCTCCCTGTCAGTGACATCGGGGTCTGTTTCTGAAAGCTTAGCGATTACCTGTCTGCCGGTATCACCTGCATTTCTTACAACATAGCTACTGACCTGTGATACAAACTTTCTTGCATCTGCAGGACGCCTTGAACCGGACTGAATCTTATAAATGTAGGAGGGGTCGAAGTTTAGGCTTCTTGCAAGGTCCGAGATTTTCAGGTCAAGGACCGTAATCAGTGCGTTAAAATTCTTTACCACATCAAGGCTTTCGTTCTCATCTGACGGAATAACCGTAATGAAGGCTTCATAAATATCACTCCTTGAAAGAGTGATGCTTTTCTCCTCGGCTGTCGTTTCGATGGCATCGGCAATAAGGCGGAGGTTCTCACTGTCTGCTGACGGGATTCGCTGTCCGCTTTTATATCTGCTTATAAGAGCCTCTGAGAGACCGGCCTTTGTTGCAAGCTCCTTGCCGGATATTCCGGCTTCCTTCATAAATTTGTTTAACAGGTCTTTGAATTCGTTCATGTCTTGTTTTTCCTAATGGTGTTCGGTCATATGCTGTGACGTGAGCATGTTTTTCATGCATGCTCAGAACTTATATTGTTATATTGGTTACTAAGCCGTGAAATGCTTTCTGAGCATATCGTGTGCCTATACTCAATATGATACAAAAATTGACAAAACTGTCAATGACAGATTTGTCAATTTTATTGAAAAACACCCCTTTTAATGCTAAATTTCACTCATATTTATAAAAGGGAAGGAATATTTTTTGGAGGAATGTTATGAAAAGAAGGCTTGCGTTTTTACTGATACTATCAATGCTTCTTTGCAGCATTAACATTACGGCATTTGCCGATGGTCCGACAGATGGTACATTTGTGGCATATTACGAGTCATGGACCGATGATGACGGAACCGTTCAGGGTGCTGTAAGATATGTGTGTGCAACAAGCAGCACCTATGTCATAGATGACCCGGAAGAAGCTGCAATTGCCGAGCCGGTGGATGAAATCGCCATCACGGAAAGGTATGTAAGATTTGCGCTTCAGCAGCCGGATAAGGACGTGGGAAGAATATATCAGGTTGAGGTAATTCTTTATAAAGGCGGGGCGGTAAGAAAGCGAATGAGAAACTACTATAATCCGTCAGATCCGGATTATCTTCAGTTGACCGATATGCAGTTTACGATTGATATGCTTAATTATGATTCCTTTGAGATTGAAGCAAGATGGAACGAATATGAGTCAATGGGCCCATGTGAACTTTCGGACGAGGGGGAGTGCATGTTCCTAGATGTGGTGTTTGAAGAAGAACGAGGATATACATGGCTTGAGGATAGAAGTATTATCTATGAGGAGGCATACAACGAGCTTCCTGACAGCACGGGAAAAACTCCGGGACACTACAGATGTAATATATATGAAGGCAAGACCGAAGGAAGCAAGCTAAATATCAAGGCTCCTGACGGATTCGAACTTGATTATCTCGAGCTTGATACAGGCGAAGAGGTACAGGCATCGGAATTAGCAAAGAAAACTGACGGCACCTATGTTTACACATTGTCAGAGGATGATGCTTCACCGTATGACGAAGACTGGGACTGGATTTGCATTACTGTATACCTTAAGGAAGCACAGAGCGGCCCGGTTAACCCACCAACACCACCGACACCTTCTGATTCGGCGGATGATAGTTCATCCACATCAAGCACCTCAACGGGTACAGGTACATGGGACATGCCGACATCGGGAACATGGACACTTGGAGCAGACGGAAAATGGCAGTTTGCAAACGGAACATATAAGCCTTTTAAGAATACATGGGGCATGATTGTCAATCCGTATGCAAAGATGGGACAGAATTCAGCAGACTGGTTCTGGTTTGATGCGGACGGAAGCATGGCTACGGGCTTTAGAACCATAAACGGCAAGACCTTCTACTTCAATGAATCAAGTGACGGTACACTCGGTGCAATGAAGACGGGACTTGTGACAATCGGAGCAAACAGGTATTATTTTGCAACTACCAGGGATTCAAACGGCGGAGCAATGGTTACCGGATGGGTTGACATTAACGGAAAATTTTACTACTTCAGGAATGATGGAAGAATGGCAGTTAATGCCACAACGCCTGACGGCTACAGGGTAGATGCAACAGGTGCAAGAATCTGATCAAAGCTTTAATTAAATATAGTGCGGTAAAGGCGTGTGAGATTTAATTGCCTCACACGCTTTTCAATTGGACTTGTTTCGATTCCGATTCCCGAGAATTGACAAAAAAGTCTATGACAGAATTGTCAATTGCATTGAAAGAGACCTTCCAAATGTGATAAAATCTATGATATTAAGTGAAAGTTTACTTGAAAATGGAGGCTATTATGAAAAGAAAGATTGCATTTATGCTTATACTTTCACTGCTTATAAGCAGCATTAACTTTACAACCCTTGCCGATGTAACCGGCCAGGATACTTTTATGGTGGAGTATGAAACCTGGTTAGACGACCAAGGTAACCCCGAGGGTGTTGTAAGATATGCAAAGGGAAGCGGTGCGATTGCTTCACCATCGGCGGCAACTGTGGTGGAGCCAAGGGAGAATGTTACAATTGACTCAAACGAGTACAGGTTCCTTCTTGAACCACCGACAAAGGATGTTGGCAGCAAGCTTAACATACTTACTCCCGACGGCTTTGAACTTGACCATATCGAAATAGGCGATTCAAAAGAGGTGGGTGTAAACGAAATCACCCAGGTCGATGCCGGAAGATTCCAATATACACTCATGGACGAGGACGTTGCCCAGGATGGAGACTGGGAGAATATTAAGATTAAGGTATTTATTAAGCCTGAGGGAACAGGTCCGGTGTTCCCGGTAGATGTCGAGGAGGAAATCCTCAGGCAGTGGTATGTTTTTGGCGACTGGGACTGTGATGGCGATATGACCATTTCTGATATGTCAGTTGGTATTGCCCAGCAGATTTACTACACAGTATTTGATACAAACAGTGACCTGCAGGAAAAATACGGTATTACTTCATGGGATGATGTAGACCTTAACCTTACAGTCGGGGCAACAGGCGAAAAGGAACAGATTGAGCTTTATAACCCTGAAAATGAAGACAGGGAAAATCCGGTTTTGGAAGAGCACGAATATATTTTGACCTTAAAGGAAGAAGGACAGCCTGACCTTGAGATAACGGGAAAGGCGTGGATGTTTGACGTAATTAATCCTGCGGAGATAGAGAACAGCCGAAACTATGTTGTAATGTATGCGACAAAGGGAACCCAGACAGTCAGCCTGCTCGTGGATACAGCACATGATTTACGCGTGGATCTTGGTACAGGAGAAACATTTGATCCGCAGAACAAGGATGATCACAATGGTGTATATGTCCTGCATGGTGATTATGATGTTGACTTAAGTGAGGATTTAAGGGCTGTTGGAATCCATGGAAACGGTGCAGAGCTCGACTTCCTTCAGAGCAGTGAAGAGGATGTTAACTTCTGCCAGTACCAGGGAAGAAACGAGGTTCTCGTTAACCAGGCTCATATGTATGGAACTACAGAGCAGAAGGCGGTTGATGCAGAGGGTAACTTCGCACTTCCGGTAATATTCAATTCATTTGCGTTTATTCAGTCGGATGCCCGCTGCGTGGAGATTTATGCAGGTGGTGCAATGGACAAGACTCCGTCATGGGATTTCGGATACAGTAAGGTTGGAAGTACGAATGGCAGCAATGTAATTGAGGTAAAGAATTACTATGGCAATGAGAACATCGTATTGTCAGGAGTAGTTAATACAAACAGTAAGATAGTAGAGGTAAATCCTGTTAATGCTCCGGCAGAAGCTTTTGAGATTGAGCCGACGACAATATTCGGACCGGACATGGTGAATGTAAGGTTCCTTTCGGACTTCTATGACAATATCGAGTTTGAGATTGTATTCGAGGATGGCACAAAGGGAAGTATTAAATGCCACAGGGTAGGTATCGACATTAAGGAAGGTATCAATAATGAAGGCATTGAAGGAGAAAAGTGTCTCTTCCACGGAAATGCAAACGGACCTTTATATACACCTGAGGCCGAGGGAAACAAGGTAATTTACGCAACATATTACTATCCTGAAAAGGGTGAGTTTGACGTCGATCTTTTCGTGACATTGACATATGCAGACGGTGCGGTTGAAAGAATGCTCATCGAGAATGATGAAGACCTCAACATGGACTGGCATCATGAGGAGGACAACAATAAATATGTTGAGGGAAGTCTCCTTGAAACAAATGACTGCCAGTCAAGTGACTACATCATCTACGACGGAGATGCGTCAGAAGCACCCGTACAGGTCGAGGCGATTGCAGTTAAGAGGGGTTCAGATAATTCGAACTTTGCAGGAACAGTGCTCGGAAGCGGAAACGGCGTTCTCTGGGTAGCTGACTAAATGGGAGGTAGGAAAAATGAAAAAGACATTAAAGATTACTATTATTGCTGCCTTCATGGGTTTACTTCTTGCAGGAACCGCATTCGCAAAGAATGTTACTGCAATTGATGTTTCACAAAGTGGAAAAACAGTTACCGTTACAGGAGAGGCCGAGGCAGGCATGTTTGCGGCAATGGTCCAGATTAAGGATTCCGAGGGCACTGTTCTCGCAATGAAGTCAGTTCCTGTAAGCGAAGGAAAATTCACAGCTGTGATTTCAAGGGTCGCACTTTTTAGCGGTAACGATTACCTTGCAGTGGCAGCAGATTTTGACGGCGGTCCATGGACTGCAAAGGCATTCACTGCTGACGGCGGAGGCTCGTCAGATGATACAGATGATGACTTTGTTACAGTAACATATGTAACAACAGGAACCGGCTCATGGGATATGCCTACATCAGGAACATGGACGCTTGGTGCTAACGGAAAGTGGCAGTTCTCAAATGCTTCATTTAAGCCGTTTAAGAACACCTGGGGAATGGTAGTTAACCCGTATGCAAGGGCAGGACAGCATACATCAGACTGGTTCTGGTTTGATGCTGATGGAAACATGGCTACAGGCTTTAGGGTAATTAACGGAAAGACATATTACTTTAATGAGTCAAGTGACGGAACGCTCGGTGCAATGCAGACAGGCTTTGTAAAGGTTGGAAACGACTGGTACTACTTTGCTGAAACAAAGGATTCAAACGGCGGCGCAATGCAGACCGGATGGGTACAGAAGGGTGGAAAGTGGTACTTCCTTAAGGCAGACGGCAAGATGGCAGTTAACACAACAACTCCGGACGGCTATAAGGTAGACGCAACAGGCGCCAGAACCTGAGTCTGATTATGCTAAAAGCGAAAAGCTGAATATGTTAAACCATTTAAAGGTTGTAACTCCTCGTTATTTCAAATGACGGGGAGT
>JAUNDA010000013.1 GCA_030526295.1 Eubacteriales bacterium | reverse complement strand
TGATGAGCCCTGGTCCTTCTTTTTTTCAGGGCTGTGCTTTTTTCACAGCCCCTTTTTTATTCCCAAATGAAGTGCAACGGAACAAGGATGCTGCCAAAGGAAAAATGAGAAGGAGAAAAATTTTCTTGGCTTAATTACGGAAAAACCCTTAATATACCCACCCCACCCCAATGTCCGTATTGTATTTACAGTATTTATGGAGATAATTAAGGCATATTTAATGCGTATTTATGAAAGGAGGGAGGTCAGTGTTTTTCTCATTTTCAGAGGGACCGGCTGATGCAGTGTCAATTAACAGCAGTCTCGACGAGCTTAAGGCAAGAGTCACAAGCCTCACAGAGGATGAAACATATGTCTATGAGTACTTACGAAGATGCTTTAGCCGCAGATGGATAGCTGAGACACTTTTTATCAGCCAGGCGAAGCTTAGAAGCATTATAAAAAGTCTTTGCAGAAAGCTGGGGGTTTCAGGTGTCAGGTCGATGCTTCGAATTTACAGCAGACTGCAGAATGTTTCCTTCAGGGAACCGGTAGATGCAAAAATGATCGACGACTATGTGGAAAGACGGACTGAGGAAGAAATAAAGGCGCATTTAAAAGAGGATTCGGAAAACTAAAGTGCGGTTACCGGATAAAGATTAATTGGAGGAGAAAAAATGAAAAAATTATTGGCAGTTCTTATCGTAATGCTTATGGTACTTTCACTTGCTGCATGCGGTGGTAAGGAAAGTAAGGCAGAGAAGACTGAGGATAAGAAGCAGACAGAGACAACAGCTGCAAAGACAGAAAAGACTGAGACAAAGACTGAAGCCGAAATTCTTATTACCGAAGAAGAAACAGAAGAGGAGAAGGGAGACGAAAAGGCTGCTCCTTATGACGGACCTATCGCAATGGACATTACCCTTCCTGAGAACTTCTTCATCATCATGGGATGGGACGGTGAATGGACAAAGATGGGCAACGACTGCATGTGGTCAGACGGAGGCTGGGAGTATAAGTTCTACCGTTATGTTGCAGACAATGATTATGACGTATATGTATTCGATCCAGAGAAGATGGAATTCAATAAGGATGGAAAGGCAACATTTGACGATATCTACGGATACTTCAGAATGACACTCGGAACTCAGCATAGAACGGGTGAGGAGGATGAATGCGAGGGACTTCCGACAGTAAGATATTACGATGAGAAGTCCGGAGTATTCGAAGAGGTTTGGGAAGAGACAGGCATGGTCCTCAGACGTGGCGTTGTTGGAGAGGGACCGTCAGCATGGATCGGACACCAGACACTTGAACCAATTCAGTTCCCACAGAAGGAAGCTCTTGAGAAGGCTCTTAACCAGTAATAAAGACGGTGCATTAAAGTGCGGTAAGCTTTAAAGTGCGGAAAAAGCAAAGGCAGAGGGATGAAAATCCTTCTGTTTTTGCGTCTAAGCAACAAACTAATATTTCTTAACATATCAAAGAAAAGACTCCGCTTTAATGAAGTGGAGTCCTTTCTTATGCTTATGTCTATTAAGGGGTAAAAATGGGTTTTTGTTATGAAATGTTCAGCCGGTATGCAGGTATTATTCTTCCTCGATGATTTCCTCTACGGCATCATCCTCGAAATCAGCAAGTGCGTCAATTCCCTCGGCTGCCTTTTCGGTAGTGCCGTTTGTGAGAACCTCGACAACCATCTTCCAGATTCCGTTTCTTCTATTAAGCTTTTCAAGCTGTGCCTTCTTTAAAGGAACAATTGCCTGAGTCTTTTCGACAGCCTCATCAAAGCTTCCACCCTGCATGAGTTCCTTTGCAGTGGCTCTAAGTTCCTTGATTTCGACATTTGAAAGAGTTCCGACTTCCTTTGCCTCGAGTCTAAGCTCCTTTGCCTTAAGCCAGTCCTCAGCCTTTGCACTAAAGGTACCGTTAGCCTTACGCTCATCGCGGATCTGTCTGAACTGCTCCTGTGATGCCTTGATCTCGGCCCTGACAGCCTTCATCTCCTCATTAAGGGCCTTTATTTCCTGATTAATCGGAGCAACCTCTGCCCTGTACTCTTTTCTTGTCGAAGCCGCAAAGGCGGTAATGCTTAAGATGGATGCAATAAGCATGCTTACAATTGCTATTCTTATTATTTTCTTCATTTGATTTTCCTCATTATGATTCAAAACATAGGCTGTTTTGAATATTTTCTGTAGTCAGTTTACCTATGGCTGCATTCTATCACATAATAATCTTAAGAGTGTTACTTATACTTTACGGTTAGGTTTCTCTTTTGGGAGATTATTGTAAGAAAAAAGTCGTTTCATTAATCTCTTATTTATACTTATGTGGCGAGATTTACCCTTGTGAAACCTTAAGGCTTTTATTATAATAGGATAGTTAGCTTGTGAAAAAATGGTCAGAGATGGCCGCATTAAAGAAAGGATTATTAAATATGAACGTATTTATTGAAAAGGCAGCCGAGCTTGCCACAACAATCGGTGGAAAGCTTATTCTTGCAATCTTAATTCTTATTGTAGGTAACATCCTCATTAAGAATGTCGTTAAGCTTCTTGACAAGTCACAGGGTATTGCTAAGGTTGACGGTGTTGTTGCATCATTCTTCAGAAGCTTTGTAAGAATCGGCCTTTACGCACTTCTTGTTATCCTTATCATCAGTATCCTTGGCGTTCCGATGACATCAGTTATCGCAGTGCTCACATCTGCAACACTCACTGTAGGTCTTGCATTACAGGGTGCTCTTTCAAACCTTGCAGGCGGAATCATGCTTCTTATCTTCAAGCCCTTCAAGATGGGTGATTACATCTCAGCAGCAGGCGCAGAGGGAACAGTTAAGGAGGTTACTCTGTTCTACACAGTTCTTACAACAGTTGACAACAAGCGTATCACAGTTCCAAACGGCAGCCTTATGAATGCCAACATCATTGACTTCTCAGCAGAGGATATCCGCCGTGTTGACCTTGCCTTCACATGTGCTAAGTCAGAGTCACTTTCAAAGGTTCAGGATATCATGATGAACGAGCTCAAGAAGAACCCGATGGTTCTTGCAGAGCCGGCTCCGTTTGCACGTATCAGCAAGACAAACGAGGATGCGTTCGAGTTTGCAGTAAGAGGCTGGGTAAAGAAGGAAAATTACTGGGATGTTTACCATGATGTTACAGAGAGCGTAACAACTGCAATGGCAGAGGCAGGCATCAAGACTCCTGCAGTACGTATCGTAACAGATAAATAATTAAGTGAAACCACTATGCATTTGTGCAGACAATGTCTGCACAGGTGCTTTTTTATTATCCTGAATTAACCGCGTAAAGACACATACTTGCATAAATGACTATTCGTGGGAAAAATTCAGATATTTGGGAGTATTGGACATGTATAATGAATTTAGCTTCGGTGCATATAAGACATATGAGGAGGCATTTGAAAGGTTTGAGCCGTCACTCAGCAGCTTCTACCGCGATGCTCTTCCTTACAGAATTGATCCGTTTAAAATCTATGGTAACCTTTACTATGTTGGTAACAAAAGGGTATGCATGCACCTGATTGATACAGGTGATGGGCTTATTCTTTTTGATACAGGCTATGGTAATGATCTTTACCTTCTCATTAATTCCATCTGGGAGCTTGGCTTTAACCCTCATGATGTAAAGATTGTCATTCATTCGCACGGCCATTTTGACCACATGAACGGTGGTAATGTATTCAGGGAGATGTTTGGCTCGAAAATATACATGTCAAGGGTTGATTCCGACCTCGTTGAGGAGATGCCTGAAAGGGCGCTTGCCGAGTATGGACCGGGAAAGTATTTTGACGACTGGTGCGTTCCGGATGAGCGCATAGAGGACGGGCAGGTTATCACGCTTGGTAATACATCAGTCCGCTGCGTGCTCACGCCGGGACATACACTCGGAACAATGACCTTTTTCTTTGACGCGGCTGATGAGGAAGGAAAGAAGCTTCATGTCGGATATCTCGGCGGTGCAGGCTTCCTTACGATGTATCCCGGATACTGTGAAAAGTATAAGCTTAATGCAAATAAGTATGAGCTTATGGGAGAGTCGATTAAGAAGGTTTATGATGAGCCTGTTGATATCGTAATCGGAAACCATCCGAGCCAGAACTGCACCATCGAAAAGAGGGAGTGGTGGCTTGAGCATCCGGAAAAGAATCCGTTCATTAACCCGGAGGCCTGGAGGATGTTCCTTGACGCTCTTAATGAGAAGCGTCTCGAGTATATTGAAAAGGAGCTTGGTAAATAAGTAATATTAGGTTGTTTAAAGCAAAGGAGGAGTGTACAGATGATACAGGTAAGGGAATTCAGCGGAAAATGTGTATACATGATTGATGGTGACAGAATCTTTAACTTTGAGCTTCAGTGGCTTTACACGCTTGACGGTGAGTATCTCAGGGATTTCCATGGTAGGATTTTATACAGAATTGATGATGAGTCCTTGAGGGATTTTGACGGAAAAATCATCTATCGGTTTAACAGGGGCTATGTCACTGATTTTCCCGGAAAGATTATTTACCGTATTGACGGAAACAGGATCACCGACTTTAATGGCAGAATCCTTTATATGATTGACAGTGAAATTCCGGATGACATGATGAGGGCACTTATTGCCATTATCTGATAACAAAACAAAACCGCGGTCATATCACAGACAACAGAAGAATGCCGGGTAGCCTCCACAGAGCATGTTGAGTGCACAGCAGGTCAGGCACATTGGAAGGCCTGATACGGTCCTGTACTCTGTCGCATTCTGACGGTAGGTGGCACCTGTATTCGAATATCTCTGATAGAGTGTACGGTAGACCTCGTTTGAGGGTTCCTGCTCGTATGCCCTTTTAATCTGGTCAGTAGCCTCGACGGTATTTCCAAGGTGGTAGTTTACATATGCACATATGTAGTACCACCTTGCGTTTCTCTCATAGGCGTCTATGTCATAAAGAGTCTTTAACGCAAGTCTCCATTCGCCCGTATTAATCATGTTAATGACATTGATGATTTCCCTTGAGTCTGCGGCCGTTGCATAAGGGGCAACATTTATGCCGCTAGCTCCGCCAAAGCCGAAGATGTCATCAAACCCAAAACCGTAGAAACCGCCGTAGCCTCCCCGGTTGGCATAGGGACCGCCCTGATTGCCATAGCCGTAGCCGTAACCATAGCCCTGTCCCTGACCATAACCCTGCTGGTACTGGGCTTTTCTCTTATCGGGGTTCATGATCATGTCATATGCTTCGTTGACCTCGCTCATTTTTGCGGCAGCATCCTTATCATCCGGATGTAAATCAGGATGATACTTCTTTGCCTCACGGCGGTATGCTTTTTTAATTTCTTCCTTGGAGGCGTCCCTGGAAACCCCAAGTACTTCATACGGGTCACGAATCATGTTTAGTATTATACTTTATCCAGAGGCCTGAATAAAAGATGTTCTTTAATATTTTTTCATCCTGGACAAGCGGGAGTCTTTCGAAGGCGTCGGAGGCTGGTCCGAGCACATTTTCAAGCGTCTCCTTCATATCCGTTGGATTATTGAGTGCATTAAGTGGATTATAACGGTCCTTTTTCCGATCATCCTCAAAATCAATTGCGGCATCGGCAAGATATATGAACCTTCCCATTCCAAAGCCTAGTGTATAGAGCTCACGCTTAAAAATGTCATCCTTAACCATGAAGAGGTTACCCATCATGTCACCCATAAGGTTTGCACCTGTATCGGGCGATGGATCCTTTCGCATTTCTGCCTCACTCAGTAACCTTATGTTTGTCTCAATTGACTCACACTGTCTCGGCCATTTCTTTTTTACCTTTTTGTATTCACCCTTAATAAGCTCTGAATATGCCTTTCCAAGGACATTTTTGTCATCATTCCAGTCATCGAGGCACTTGTAATATCCAAGTGCAACAGTCATGTCTGCAGCATATTCGGAATATTTTGTCGATACGAAGTCATGTGGCTTACCCGGGTGCAGGAGGCATCTCGACTGTCCGGACATTTCATCGGGCTCATACAGGGAAGAGAGGAGCATCGAAAGGAAGGTGAGGTCATAGCTAAGCATAAGCCTCGACAGATTGCCGTGACCTTTTTTAATCGCAAAGCACAGGCCACAATAAGCCGCCCTGTATCTTTTCATCTCTTCTTCAGTTAACTCAGCCCTGTTGGCTGTCACAAATCCAAACATGCTTCCCCTGGTTTAATATTAAAATTCTGTGAGGTTACCTTATGCGAATGAAGAAATAACATATGTCTGTCCTTCAATGAAGCAAAACCCGCATAATAAGAATTTACACGATTAAGGGTAAAAGACTGTGTATAAATAATAAAATTTTGATTAAATAACAAAGGAAAAGCGCCGGCAACTGATAAGCTTTTGTTTTTCAGCCGCCGACGCATAAAAGACTATTTCTGTTTTTGTTTGTACTGAATACAGTTTAAACCGCTTCTTAGGATTTATTAAATATCAATATTGGAACATCCGGTTTACTGCTTCAGGGAACCTATGAGCATGCTGTAATAATCATCCTGGTTATCGAGCATGGGAGAATTCTCGCCACCGCCGTTTGTGCTTCTTTTCATTGCGGCATGTGCCTCCTCACCTGCTGTGATTACGTCCATCTCATAGAGCATAAATCCGTGCTTTCTTGCCACATCGCAGAAGGCCTTAAGCGGAACGGCTTCCTTTTCGGTATTGAGAAGCTCCTGCTTTAGATTTAAGTCTTCACATGCTGCCGTATACAGGGCGTCAATTATCTCAAGTGTTTCCATTATCTCTGTTTTCCTTCCACAAGTTTATATGGCGTTCCGTATTTAAGCATACTGATTACGCCCTCGTCATATCCCGAAGCCTCATAAAAGGCAGGGATATCTCCGTCAAACCAGCCCTTTTTACTCTTTGCAGGGTTATTAAGGAACTCATCTGCATATGCAGCCATCACCGCTGCACCGCTTGGCATTACATCCTCATTAATGTCAAAAAGCTCGTTGTGGTGGTTTGCACCTACACCATTCTCTGGGTCCTTTGTTCCAAGGAATGAGAATACTCCCGGCCACATTGCAAGGCATACCGTAAATGACTCACATGCCATCCATGGCTCCGTATGAATAACCCTGTCACCCCCGAGCACATTTTTAGCAACCGTACGTGCAATTTCCGCACATTCGGGATCGTTAAGAAGAGGCATCTTCGGACCTACGAGTTAGATGATTTCGTAGCTGCAGCCATAGGCCTTTGTCTCAGTCTCAAGTGTTTCAATGAGGTACTCCCTGAATTTAACGCCGTCAGCGGCGTCAAAGAGTCTTACGTTTGCACCGAAGGTAAGGTCAGCAGGGATTACATTATCCACATGGCCTGCGTGTACAATTGTCGGGGCATAGGTGAAGATATGTAACGGATCGACATACTTCATCCTGAACTCGTTAAGCTTGTTGTGAATGCTTATATAGCAGTCAATCGGATTATGTGAAAGGTCGGGACGTGAACCGTGTCCGCCCTTTCCAATTATTTTTATCTGGAAGAAAACTCCACCGCCCATTACTGCACCTGCATTTGCGGAGTAAAGTCCCTTGTCAAGGCTTGCGAGGATGTGTGAAGCATAAACCGTATCAATATGAAGGCCGGTTTCGATAATGTGCCTCATTATGAAGATGACATTGTTTGGACCCTCCTCACCGCGTTCGAACATAAGAACAACACGTCCCTTAAGGTTCTCGCGGTTTTCCTGAAGCATCCTTGCAGCTGTAAGGAGCATTGCAATGTGGGAATCGTGTCCGCAAGCATGGCTTGTGCCGGGCTTCTTAGAGATGCAAGCCTTCCTTTTGCAGAGGTTATTCTCAGATTCAAGCACAGGAAGAGCATCGACATCTGCTCTTAAAAGAACTGTTGGTATGTTGTCTGAGGGTTTTGCATTCTCAAAGCCCTTTCCGTAAATATATCCGAGAAGTCCGCCGTCCTTGATGATTTCGTTCTCGATTCCCATCTCATCGAGGTATTCGTGAATCTTCTCGATTGTTGGCTCCTCCTTACCTGTTACATCAGGATTCTCGTGAAAATATCTTCTGATTTCAACTGTGAGGTCCTTAAGTTCTTCTGCCCTCTTTAAATAGTCCATAACAGTCCTCCCAAAGCACATTTGTGTGAGTTCCCGGCTGAATAAATACTGTTTTCTAAAAGGCCGGATATATGTGCTTCAAAACCACATTATTATAGCACAATAATCAATCTTAATGTATACTGTAATTTGAGCAGTTTAATCCATTTTTGAATGGAGGATTAGCTAAGAAATGTCATTTGCATAAAGCACGGATTATTGAGAAGGTAATCCGAAGGAAAGCATAAAAAAACAGGAAAAGAAGGTAACATATGGAAAACTGTGAGAAATATTTTGACATAACACCTGATTATGAATACTGCGAGCAGTCAGTTAACTACCTGCTTGAAAAAATCAGTGAAAGACCGAAAATCGGAATCATCCTTGGCACAGGACTCGGCCCTCTTGCAAACGAGCTTGAGGTAGAGTATGAGGTGCCCTACAGTGAGATTCCCAATTTCCCGATTTCCACAAACGCAAGCCATGAGGGTAAGCTTATTTTCGGAAAGCTCTGCGGTATCCCGGTTGTTTGCATGAAGGGAAGGTTCCATTACTATGAGGGATATTCCTTCGAGGCACTTGCATTCCCTGTAAGGACCTTTAAGCTTCTCGGGGTTGAAATGCTTATCGTTACAAATGCAGCCGGCGGAGTAAATCTTTCATATGAGCCCGGTGACATCATGCTTATCCATGACCACATCAACCTCTGCGGCTATAACCCGAACATCGGCCAGTCCTACAAGCCTTTTGGAGAAAGATTCTATGATGCGTCAAACATCTATAACAAAAAGATGCTTGAGGTCGCAGTTGAAAAGGCAAAGGAATCAGGACTTACCGTCCATAAGGGAGTTTACATGTTCTTTGCTGGACCTAATTTCGAGACTCCTGCAGAGATAAGGGCAGCGAGAATCCTCGGTGCTGATGCTGTTGGTATGTCAACGGTTCCGGAGGCGCTTACGGCATCCCAGTGCAAAATGCCTGTCCTTGGCTTCTCTGTTATCACAAACATGGCAGCAGGGGTAAGAAACGAAATACTCGATGACTGTGACGTAAATGCAGTTGCCTCAAAGATTGAGACAAAATTAAGCGCATATGTAAAGTCTGTCATTGAAGCACTTGTAAAACTTGGCAAATGATGATTGATTTCAACAGTAAATGAAATTACATTAGTTCAGCTGATATTTTCTAGTCTTATCCATAAAGGCGGTATTTCAGTTACTGAGGTTTATTGCAGTTCTAACCAACTTTCTTTTTGCATCAGAATATGATGACAGAAGCCTTTATTTCTATTCTATTTAGTCTACTAATAATAAAGATTCCCGATGTGTAATTCTTGCATCGGGAATCTAAAAAATCTCAAATTCGTTGTATCAAATCTGGGCCTTGGACCAAGTCAGGCAACAAAAATCTTGAAATTCAAAAAATCGATTCATAAATTTTAGGTTTTCAGCCAAAATGGTGAATCGAGAATTTAAAATATTGAAAAATCGTTGCCAACATTCTGAAAAACAGACAAAAATAGGCAACGGAAAACTCGATAACACAAAAATCGATTCACATTCTAATTAGCAAATCTTTTTAATGAAACGAAAGTAGGAATATTTTTATTTTTGTTTCATCACATCAAATATTTTTCATTAAGGAGGAAATAATGAAATCAAGTCAAACAAATTCAGAGTATTCTAATCAACCAAAAAGTGTATCATATCTTAAGCCAACAGATTTATATCTTGAAGCCGACAGGCGACTTAATGAATTGTACTTAGTCCGAAAGGGGCTGGAAAAGCGTATCAGAATGTATCCCGCAGGAGACATACATATAGTAAAAAGTGAAAAAAGAATTCAATATTATCTGAGAACTGATAAAAAAGATAAGACAGGTACATATATTTCCAATCGGGACAAGAAGAAGATTGCCGTTTTACTTCAGAAGAAATATGACTTGAAAACTCTAAAACAGATAAATGCAGAAATTAAAAATATTGAAACCTTCTTAAAAAAGCGAAATATGAATAAACAACTGCAGGACATATATTCAGCATGTCCTCAACAGGTTAAGAATATTATCATGCCCATTGATATTTCTGATGATGATTTTTTAAATGATTGGATTAGCAGACCTTATGAGGCTAAAGGTATTGATGAGAACATGCCGGTATTTCTGACGGATAAAGGAGACAGAGTCAGATCAAAGTCGGAGTTAAATATTGCCAATATTCTTTATAAAATGAATATTCCATATAAGTATGAATGTCCATTAAGATTATCAATGGGATTGATTATCCATCCTGATTTCACGCTTCTAGACATAAAAAAGAGAAGGGAAGTTTACTGGGAACATCGTGGGATGATGGACGACAGAGGCTATCTCAGACATACCGTTCAAAGACTTAAAGACTATAGAAAAGAAGGTATTATCTTTGGCGATAACTTGATAATTACTGAGGAAACCGGAACGATACCTCTTGGTACAGATGAGATAATGAACGTTATCAGAAAATTCTTGAGTTAAATTGTCTGCTGTTAATAAAATGATTTAGAGAAACTTATGCCAATAATAAGAATACAATACTGATTTAGTATGATATACTAGTTGGCCAATATCTGTTGTGGGGTGGAGAACAAAAACTCAAGTTAATAAGTTTAACTCATGATTTAAACTAAAGTGGTATCCATTGATTATTAAAACAACCGAAAATAAAAAAGAGAAGGCCGTTAAGCCTTCTCGAAATATTCCCTCATTGCCTTGTAGGTAACATCACTTATTGAGTGCTCGATGGCACATGCATCGGCCTCTGCGATATCGGGGGCAACACCGAGTCTTGTAAAAAGGGTTGAAAAGAACCTGTGCTTACTGAGTGTGCTTCCCGCAATCTCCATTCCTGTGTCGGTAAGGAGAATTCTGCCGTCCTCAGCTCTTCTAACAAAGCCCGAAGCCTCAAGCTTCTGGATTGCATTTGTTACAGAGGGCTTTGAGAAACCAAGCTGCCTTGCGATGTCAACACACCTGCAGCTTCCCTGTCTTTCCTCTATCATTAATACCGCCTCGAGGTAATCCTCTGATGATTTTACATGTTCCATATGCTTTACCTTTTCTTACTAATACTGCAGGAACTGCCGCAGCCACATGAGCACGAGCATGATCCTCCGCTGCATCCTGGGCATGCACCCTTTCTTTTTACAATCCTCACTATGGCCCTTGCAGCCACAGCTGCTATTAATATGATTAATATTACAGATACTAAATTCATAAAGCAATCCTTTCTTTTTTCTATGCCTTTTTTGGGGCAAAGACTGAAATACACAACCCTTCCGGGGTCATAGTAGGTTACTTTGGTCTATGATTTCTTATATTGTCTAGTAAAGTGTTTGAGTCTTCCCTTTTTACAATATAAGTACGAGAAGCGTATGTACGATAAATGCCACTACCCATGCGAATACGCACTGGAAGAGTACGATTCCGATGGTCCACTTTGTTCCTGCCTCACGTCTTATTGCACTTATGGCTGCTATACATGGTGTATAGATGAGACAGAATACAAGGAGAGCGGCCGCTGCCGGAATGCTTATCGATGAAAGAAGGGCAGCCGTGCTTCCGTAGGTGATTTCGAGGGAAGCAACAACAGACTCCTTTGCGACGATTCCTGTTGCGATTGCAGTTACGATTCTCCAGTCGTTAAGACCAAGCGGTGCAAAGAGCGGTGCAAGCCATCCGGAAATGCCTGCAAGGATTGAATCCTGCGCACTTTCAACCATCTCGAAGCTCCATGAAAGACTCTGAAGGAACCAAACAACGATTGATGCCAGAAGAATTATTGTAAATGCCTTCTCGAGGAAGTCCTTTGCCTTTTCCCAAAGAAGCATAAGTACGTTCCTTGCACCCGGCATACGGTAGTTTGGAAGCTCCATTACAAACGGGACGGCCTCGCCCTTAAAGAGAACATTCTTTGATATAAGTGCCACAAGGATACTGAGTACTATACCAAGAATGTAAAGACCTATCATTATAAGACCTGCGTGCTCCGGGAAGAAAACCGCTGTAAGCAGTCCGTAAACAGGAAGCTTTGCTGTACAGCTCATGAACGGGGTCATGATGAGTGTCATCCTTCTGTCACGGGCCGACGGGAGTGTACGTGTGGCCATTACCGCTGGAACAGTACATCCAAAGCCGATAAGCATCGGGACAATGCTTCGTCCGGAAAGACCGATCTTTCTAAGAAGCTTATCAGTTACAAAGGCAACCCTTGCCATGTAGCCTGTATCCTCGAGAATCGAGAGGAAGAAAAATAGTGTCACTATTATAGGAATAAATGAAAGAATCGATCCGACTCCGCCGAGTATTCCTTCAATAATGAATGAGTGAAGCCATGGGCTTACACCTGAGGCTGCAAGCCAGGTATCTGCGGCACCAATAAGCAGGTCAATTCCCTCCTCCATGAGTCCCTGCAGGAAGGAGCCTATTACATTGAAGGTAAGGTAAAAGATTAATCCCATTATAAGGATAAATACGGGAACTGCCGTATATTTTCCAGTGAGAATTTTATCAATCTTAGCTGACCTTAAATGCTCCTTTGATTCGTGTGGCTTTGTAACTGCTTCTTTCGTGAGACTGTTAATAAATGAGAATCTCATGTCAGCAATCGCTGCAGCCCTGTCAAGCCCCGATTCCTCCTCCATTGTAAGAACAATGTGCTCGACTGTCTCAATTTCGTTTTGTGAGAGCTTAAGTGCATCTGCGATTCGCGTATCACCCTCGATGAGCTTTGTTGCCGCAAAACGAGCCGGGATTTTGTTGTCATGTGCATGGTCCTCAACGAGGTGCTTTACACCATGGATGCACCTGTGCACTGCACCACCACGCCTTGTCTTTGTGCAGAAGTCATTTCTTCCTGGCTTCTCCTGGAACTTTGCCACGTGATACGCATGCTTTACCAGCTCGTCAACACCCTGGTTCTTTGCCGCTGAAATCGGGACAACCGGGATTCCAAGAAGTGATTCCATCGCATTGATGTCAATTGAACCACCGTTTCCTGTGAGCTCGTCCATAAAGTTAACGGCGAGTACCATCGGGATATCAAGTGTGAGAAGCTGAAGAGTAAGATAGAGGCTTCTCTCAATTGACGTAGCATCCACGATGTTGAGGATTCCGTCGGGCTTTTCATTAAAGATGAATTCCCTCGATACGATTTCCTCAGCTGTATATGGAGAAAGTGAATAGATACCAGGAAGGTCCGTGATTACTGTATCAGCATGACCGCGAATCGGTCCTGTCTTTTTATCGACTGTAACACCCGGAAAGTTTCCTACATGCTGGTTTGAGCCCGTGAGCTGGTTAAAGAGTGTTGTCTTTCCGCAGTTCTGGTTTCCGACGAGGGCAAAGCTTATTACCTTGCCGTCAGGGAGCGGGTTCTCGTTCTCCTTCACATGGTATTTTCCTTCCTCGCCAAGTCCCGGGTGGGAGATTTTCTTTTTTGAACCGTTATGATTCCTTGAGGACATTTTTTCTGTGTCTTTGTCTTCCCTTTCATCGTTGCCGAATTCACAGAGGGGTCTTGTTCCCTCGGAGTGGATTCCGCAGGATGTGTTCCTGTCTATTTTACAGATGTTGATTTTTTCGGCATCGGCTAGCCTCAGTGTGAGCTCATAGCCGTGGATACGAAGCTCAATCGGGTCACCCATCGGGGCATATTTAATTAATGTAACCTCAGCACCCGGTATTACTCCCATGTCGAGGAAATGCTGCCTTAAGGCACCCTCTCCGCCGACAGTCTCAATTACTGCGCTCTCAGTTGGTTTTAAATCCTTTAATGTCATAGTACATATCCTTTGAATACATTAGTTAGCCCCGGCTAACCGAAGTTAGTCTAAACTAATTCTAAAAATCTGTCAACACTTTTTTATTCGGTTTTGGAAGAAACTTTTGGCTCATTTTATGTGACAGGGGATATTTGATGTTGACATAAGAAACAAAATTAAGGTACAATACGAGACGGTATAGTTTCATTTCTAATGAGAAGCTTTAATATATAGATATACTGATTTATATTATTGCCCGGGTTATCCCGATAAAACATTATAGAAAATTGAAAACTAAATAATTTATTCGGGAGGTGTTTTTATGACACCATTGGTTGTTGTGGCAATCGCAGTTGTTGCGGCACTTCTTTCCGGAATAGTTTGCTTTATTCTTGGAAAGCAGAAGGCTACAAAGGACTACGAAGCCAAGGTCGGCTCAGCTGAAGTGCGCGCCAGATCGATTATCGACGACGCGGTAAAGACAGCGGAAGCCAAGAAACGTGAGGCCCTCCTTGAAGCAAAGGAAGAGGCTCTCAAGCAGAAGAACGAGTTCGAGAAGGAGCAGCGTGAGAGAAGGCATGAGCTTTCTGTCCAGGAGCAGAGAATCACAAAGCGTGAGGAAAATTCTGAAAAGCTTCAGGCTGAACTCCAGAAGAAGGAGAGAGAACTCAACAACAAGGACAACACCTTGAATCGTAAGGCCGAGGAGATTAAGAATCTCCATGCACAGAAGGTTACCGAGCTTGAAAGAATTTCGGGACTTACTGCAGACCAGGCTAAGGAAGAACTCCTTATGAGCGTAAAGGACGATATCAAGCACGATACCGCCAAGGCTATTAAGGAATACGACAACATCGCAAAGGAAGAGGCTGAGAAGAAGGCCAAGGAATATATCGTTTCCGCTATCCAGAGATGTGCGGCAGACCATGTTGCAGAGTCTACCGTTACAGTCGTACAGCTGCCTAATGATGAGATGAAGGGCAGAATCATCGGACGTGAGGGAAGAAACATCCGTACACTCGAGACACTTACGGGAGCTGAGCTCATCGTTGATGATACTCCAGAGGCAGTTGTTCTTTCAGGCTTCGATCCGATCAGAAGGGAAATCGCAAGAGTCGCTCTTGAAAAGCTTATCGTTGACGGACGTATCCATCCGGCACGTATTGAGGAAACTGTTGAAAAGGCCAGAAGGGAAGTTGACAATACTATCCGTGAGGCCGGTGAGGCAGCTACACTCGAGGCTGGTGTACACGGACTTAATCCTGAGCTTGTCAAGCTTCTTGGCCGCATGAAGTACAGAACATCATACGGACAGAACGGACTCAAGCATTCAGTAGAGGTAGCACTTCTTTCAGGACTTCTCGCATCAGAGCTTGGCTATGATGTAAGAATGGCAAAGAGGGCAGGTCTTCTCCATGATATAGGTAAGGCTGTAGACCACGAGCAGGAGGGAACACATGTTTCACTCGGTACTGATATCTGTAAGAAGTACAAGGAGCCGGCTATTGTTATCAATGCCGTAGAGGCTCACCACGGTGACAAGGCTCCGGAGTCTCCGATTGCATTCATCGTTGCAGCAGCAGATGCTATTTCGGCATCAAGACCTGGCGCACGTATGGAATCACTCGAGACATATACTCAGAGATTAAAGCAGCTTGAGGAAATCACAAACTCCTATAAGGGCGTTGACAAGTCATATGCAGTACAGGCAGGACGTGAGGTAAGAATCATGGTAGTGCCTGAGGAAATTTCTGAGGACGATATGATCATCCTTTCACGCGATATCGCAAAGAGAATCGAGGATGAGATGACATATCCGGGACAGATCAAGGTTAACCTCATCAGGGAAACAAGGGTTACCGCAACTGCAAAATAACACAAAGTTGATATCTTTTTACACGGGTGGTATAATATCATCCGTGTATTTTTTTTAAATACGGTGGCAATTAAAGGAGATTTTTATGGCAATTACAGCTAAAACCCCGTGGGAGGGACATACAGAAAACGTACCGCTTCATCTTGATTATTTTGAGGGTACAATGTGTGAGGCGGTTGAGCTTATAGCCCAGCAGTATCCAAACAATATAGCTTTTGATTTCATGGGCAAGTCAACAACCTATAAAACCCTTGTTCAGGAAATTGAAAAGTGTGCAAAGGCATTAAAGACAATCGGTGTAAGACCTGGCGACAAGATAACAATCGCAATGCCAAACTGCCCGCAGGCCATCTACATGTTCTATGCGGTAAACATGGTAGGCGGTATCTGCAACATGATTCATCCTCTTTCAGCCGAGAAGGAGATTGAGTTCTATCTCAATGAGTCTGAGTCTGTTACAGCCGTTACACTCGACCAGTTCTATCATAAGTTCGAGAACATCAGAGCCAACACAAAGGTTGTAAATATAGTCGTTGCTTCAATTAAGGATGAGCTCAGCAAGCCAATCAGGGCAGGCTACATGCTCACAGAGGGAAGAAAGATTAAGAAGATTCCGCAGGATGCTCCGGTTATCCAGTGGGCTGATTTCTGCAAGATAAGCAAGTTCTGCTATGGCAACTACAGGGCAAAGAGAGACCCGCATGATACAGCGGTTATCCTTTATTCAGGTGGAACAACAGGTACATCAAAGGGCATTGAGCTTTCTAACTACAGCTTCAACGCACTTGGAAAGCAGGTTCTTGCAGCTAACCCGATGTTCAGGGTTGGAGACAAGATGCTTGCGGCAATGCCTCTTTTCCATGGCTTCGGTCTTGGTGTATGCGTTCATACAATGCTTTCACAGGGCGGACGCTGCATCCTTATCCCAAGATTCACACCTGCTTCATATGCTAAGCAGATGGTAAAGCAGAGATGTAATTTCGTGGCAGGTGTTCCGACACTGTATGAGGCGCTTCTTCGTCTTCCGAAGATGGAAAAGGCAGACCTCTCATGCCTTAAGGGCGTATTCTCAGGAGGAGACTCACTTTCAATCGAGCTTAAGAAGAAGCTTGACAGATGGCTCTATGACCACAATGCCGTAGTGCAGGTACGTGAGGGCTATGGTACAACAGAAACTGTTACGGCATGCTGCCTTACACCTCCGCACATGGCTAAGGAGGGTTCAATCGGTGTTCCGTTCCCGGATACATACATTAAGATTGTTGAGCCTGGCACAGACAAGGAGGTTCCATACGGCACAGAGGGTGAAATCCTTCTCGCAGGTCCTACTGTCATGAAGGGCTACATGAACCATCCGGACGAGACCGCACAGACACTTCGTGACCATGAGGATGGTCTTAAGTGGGTTTACACGGGAGACCTCGGAATCATGGATAATGAGGGCTTTGTTTACTTCCGCGGCCGTGCAAAGAGAATGATCATCACAAGCGGATACAATGTATATCCGTCACAGATGGAGAATATCCTCGATGCTAATGAGATGGTTCAGATGTCATGCGTAATCGGTGTGCCCGATCCTCTTAAGATGCAGAAGGTAAAGGCATTTGTAAAGCTTGCTGCAGGATATGATCCGACAGAGGATACAAAGCAGAAGCTTATGGACTACTGCAGGAAGAACATCGCAAAGTATGCAATGCCTTATGACATTGAGTTTAAGGATGACATGCCTAAGACTCTCGTAGGAAAGGTAAACTTCAGACTTCTCGAGGAAGAGGAGATGGAGAAGATTAAGGCGCAGGAGGCTCTTGCGGCAAAGACAGCAAAATAAATAGTGTGACACAAGTGACGGGCTTTCTCATATTACCGAGGGAGCCTGTTTTTTAACCTGACAGGGAGGTTTTATGAAATTACTACATACTTCAGACTGGCATCTTGGAAGGATGGCCGGGGAGACACCCCTTTACGAGGACCAGGTCTTTTTTATTGACGCGATATGCAACATTGCAAAGGAGTATTCAGTTGACGCGGTAATTATCGCCGGTGATATTTTTGACCGTTCAGCCCCATCTGCGGAGGCTGTTTCACTTTATAACATGGCAATGACAAAGCTCTGCGTTGAACTTGGGATAAGGGTAATCGCAGTGGCTGGTAACCACGACAGCGCGGAAAGGGTTGAAAACTGCAACAGGCTTCTTGAAAGGGCGGGACTGTATGTCCTTGGAAGCATAAACGCAGAGCCAATCGTAGTAAACCTTGGTGACACCGACATCTTCCTCATGCCATGGGTAAAGGAGAGCAGGGTAAAGTGTCTTTATCCAGCTGAGGCGGATAACATTGGAAGCCTTGAGGACGCATACCGTGTCCTTAATAAGAAAATGCTTGAAAAGGCAACGCCTGGAAGGAAAAGGATTCTCGTGACACACTCCTTCATGACGGGGGCAACGACCTCCGAAAGTGACAGGACGGCGGTGCTTGGCACTGCGGATCAGGTAGGGGCAGGCGTATTCAGCGACTTTGATTACGTGGCGCTTGGACATATACATAAGCCCCAGGACATAGGAGGCAATGCACGCTACAGCGGAACTCCGATGCCATATTCGTTTGGAGCCGAGGAAAAACAGGAAAAGAGCGTGACCATTATCGATACGGACACCATGGAGAGAACCATCGTGCCGGTGCCGCTTCTCCATAAGAGGGTAACAATTGAAGGAACCCTTGATGAAATCCTTAACGGACAGTATGACGCTGATACACTTAACGCCTATACTAAGGTGGTTGTAAATGATGCATATGTCGGACTTGACGCCATGACGAGGCTTGAGGCAAAGTTTAATAACCTGCTCGAGGTCACAGGACTTACGTACGATGACAAAGATTCGAAAATAACGCTTACGATGGACGAACTGAGGGAGCTTGAGTCGGACCCTGTGGCGATTTTTAAAAGCTTCTTCAGGGACATAATTAACAGTGAGCCTGACGAGGATGAGCTTGAGCTGTTTGAAAAATGCGTCAGGGAATATGAGGAGGTAGAAAAATGAAGCCACTGAGACTTGAACTTGAAGCCTTCGGACCGTATGTCGGAAAGGAGACTATTGATTTTGATGGTCTTTCAAAAAGCGGAATGTTTCTCATAAAGGGACCCACTGGCTCCGGCAAGACCACCATATTCGACGCAATGGTTTTTGCACTCTACGGGGGTTCAAGCGGGGATGGCAGAAACAGCCTGGACAAATGGCTGTGCAACCAGGCTGACCCAAAGGCTACATGCGGAGTCAAGTTCACCTTTTCCGCAAATGGAAAGACATACAGGTTTGAAAGACAAAGCGTAGTAAAAAGGACTGCGCGCACAACAAAGTTCGATGTCTTCCTGATTGACAGTGACGGCACGGAGCACCTGCTCATTTCAAGCGATAATGCCGGGGCGATTAACCAGAAGGCAGAGGAACTCATTGGCCTTACAAGGGACCAGTTTGTGCAGGTAGTGCTTCTTCCACAGGGAAAGTTTGAACAATTCCTTACGGCGAATTCAGAACACAAGGAGAAAATACTCAAGAGGATTTTTAACACGGAGAACTGGGAATGGTATGCCGGAAGGTTTTACGAGATAGCTGATGTTGAAAAAAAGCGTCTGGTAGATTTGTATTCAAGCGTTGAGGTTTCATTTAAGCAAGAGGGCGTCTCAGACCTTGACGGGCTTCTTAAGAGGGTTTCCGAAATAGAGCTTTTCATCGAGGAAGCCAAAAAGAACCATCTGGCCTTTGACGGGGATGCAAAAAGGAAAAAACTTGATGAAGAAAAGCTTCTTGACCGTGAGTTTACGGATCTCGACACGCTTAAGGCTAAGGTGAGCGAGCTTGAAGGCAGGAAACTGCAGATTGAGGAATCAAAGAAGAAGCTTGAAGATGCGGAAAAAGCCGAGGAATTAAGGCCGCTTATTGAAGATAAAGACAGATGCCAGGGCGAGGCAAATAGAAGAAAGAAAATTCTGGAGGAGGCCGAGGGAATTCTTCCAGGACTTACTGAAAGCAGTGAAAATGCAAAGAAAAGCCTTGAGTCCTTTAAGGAATCATCACAGCCGGATGACGACAGGGATCGCGTGACACTCCTCGAGTCAAAGCGTAGCGTCTACGCTGAAGCAAAGGAAGCAAAAAAACGCGAGACTGAATCAAAGACCCTTCTCGATGAAGCAGAGAAGGAACTTAATAATGCAAAGGGTGCATTAGCGTCTTCAGAGGAGGCATTAAATAAGGCTTATGAAGAATGCAACAACGCCCAGCATAAGACCATTGACTACCGAGCAAGGTATTTTGCCGGAATATGCGGAAACATAGCAGCCGAGGAACTTGAAAACGGCATGCCGTGTCCTGTATGCGGAAGCACCGAGCATCCAAGCCCTGCAGCAAAGGCACCTGACAGTGTTACAAAGGCAGAACTTGACGACGCCGAGAAAGCGGAAGCAAGGGCAAAGAAGCGTTTTGACGAGGCAGCCGAATCACATGAGGCCAACAGGAAGCTTTTTGATGAACTTGGAGCCAGACATCTAAAGGCGGAAGGCGAATATAAGGCTACAGTTAGTGCACATGATATCCTTAAGGCAAGCCTTATTGAGGGCATAGACTCGGAGGATGGGCTTAATAGGGAGATTGAACGTCTCAATAACAAAATCAAGGAATTTGGGGATAGGCTTAAGGAGCTTGAGGTTCTTTGCGAAGAGTCTGGCAAAAAGCTTGAGGCACAGCGCACCAATATCGAAAATGCAAAGGCAGAGCTTAAGGCGGCAGAAGACGCACTCGAGGCTTCAATGAAGCAGCTTGAAAAGAGCCTTATTGAAAAGGGCTTTGGAAAACTTGAGGACTGTGAGGCCCTTCTTATGGATGCCGGTGTAAGGAACCGCCTTCGCGAGCAGCATGCCGAGTATGACACTGAACTTAAAAACTCAAGGAAAGATCTTGCAAAAAAACAGGATGAACTTAAGGGTGTTAACAGACCCGACAGAACATCCTTTGCCGAGAGGGATAAGGAAATCACTGAGGAAAACAACAAATACATCAGCGAAACCACAAGACAGGAAAATGAAGCACAGAGGCTTCGAAAGCTTCATGAAAAGCTTGTGCCTAATTATAATGAATATAAGAACGGCATACAGCGTGCAGAGAAGAACCTGGCACTTGCAAACCAGCTTCGAGGCAGCAATGGCATTGGACTTGAGCGCTATATCCTCGGGGTAATGTTTAACCAGGTTATTAATGAAGCCAACAGGATGCTGATTAACGTTCACGGAGGACGTTACCAGCTGCAGCGTACCGATGAAAAGAATGGAAAGAATCGTAAGGTGGGACTCGAACTTGTCGCCCTTGATAACCGTGTCCCTGGCGGAGAAGGAAGGCATGTATCCACGCTTTCAGGTGGTGAGAAATTCCTTGTCTCGCTTGCTCTATCAATAGGTATGTCGCAGATGGCACGCAAGTCGGGACTTAAGATTGAGGCCCTTTTTATCGACGAGGGCTTTGGAACGCTTGATGACAGCTCGATAAATGATGCACTAAATGTCCTTGAGGGAGTAAGGAACTCAAACGGCATGATCGGAATCATCAGCCACGTAAAGGTGCTTGATGAAAACATACCGAGGCACATTGAGGTTATTAAGACACAGGCTGGCAGCAGTATTGTTGTGAATTAAGGAAAAGTCAAAAATGGTTTGCCCGGGCCGGTATTAGCATTTTGATAAATCAAATGTGGATGCCGGCCTGCACATTCAAATTCCAATTGACAAAAGCCGTTACATTCTATATAGTAATTCTCGCCGGGGTCCCGCGCGATGGGAATCTGTGAACCGTGTCAGGGTGGGAACACAGCAGCACTAAGCAGAAGCTCTCATGTGCCGCGGGGTAGCCTCGGCTTTTTTATTATCCTAAATGGCAATCGAGCAGGAGACAGCCTACCCGGTTGTTTTTTTATTGGCGAATTGACTGACAACAAAAAACTGAAAATTGACTTTTGGTTATGAAATTTTATCCTAATGGAGAAATACGGAGGAAAACACGGTTTATCGAGATACTCAAATGTTAAAGGTTAGACAAAATCAAAGATTGGTCATAGCGACATATAACCAATAGTTATGAAAAACAATTATTTTGCGATTTTTTGTAAAATATGCACACAAACCGTTGACGAATCAAGATTCAGGTATTAAACTGCATGACAGTTAGCAAAGGAGAGAAAGAAATGACCACATTTAACAGCGTTATCGTCATTAATATCGTCATTAGCATTCTGGTTCTACTAGTGGGATCGGATGTATTAATGCAGCCTTGTAATGTGTGATTGGTTTTGTCGACTTGCGAAATAATTAAGCAACTAACGACCGGCACAGCGTAAGGCTGCGGCCGGTTTTTTAGTTTAACAAATTGGAGGAAAAGATAATGAAGAAGTTTTTAGCAGTTGTACTTGCCGCAGCAATGGCAGTATCAGTAGCAGCTTGCGGAAACAGTGGTTCATCAACAGCATCAACTACTGCAGCAGCAAGCTCAAACACAAGCACAAGCACAAGCGCACAGGCATTTAAGTTCGGTTCATCAGGACCACTTACAGGCGCAGCAGCAATTTACGGCAAGGCCGTTATGAACGCTATCAACATCGCAGTTGAGGAAGTTAACGCAGCAGGCGGAATCAATGGTTACCAGGTTGAGTTCAAGGCTGAGGACGACGTAGCAGACGGAGAGACAGCTGTTAACGCATACAACTCACTCATCGACTGGGGCATGCAGGTTATGATCGGAACAGTTACAACAGGTGCATGTATCTCAATGTCAGCAGTTGCTCAGAAGGACAGAACATTCTGCCTTACACCATCAGCTTCATCAGTTGACGTTACAGCAGGCAAGGATTGCATGTACCAGCTCTGCTTCACAGACCCTAACCAGGGAACAGGTTCAGCTGACTACATCGCTGAGCACTATGCAGACAAGACAATCGCTGTTATCTACAGAAACGATGATGCTTATTCACAGGGTATCCGTGATACATTCGTAAAGCAGGCTTCAGCAAAGGGTCTTAACGTAGCATACGAGGGAACATTCACAGAGGCTACATCAACAGATTTCTCAGTACAGCTTACAGCAGCTCAGGCAGCTAACTGTGACCTTGTATTCCTTCCTATCTACTATCAGCCGGCATCAGTTATCCTTAACCAGGCTAACCAGATGGGATATGCTCCAACATTCTTCGGAGTTGACGGTATGGACGGAATCCTTGCAATGGAAGGATTTGACACATCACTCGCTGAGGGCGTAATGCTTCTTACACCTTTCGCAGCTGATGCTAAGGACGAGAGAGTTCAGGCATTCGTTGCTAAGTATAAGGAGAAGTATGGTGAGACACCTAACCAGTTCGCAGCTGATGGATATGACTGCGTATACGCAATCAAGACAGCTATCGAGAAGGCTGGATGCACACCTGCAGATTCAAGAGAAGCTATCTGCGAGGCACTTGTAAAGACTATGCAGGAAATCTCTTATGACGGTATCACAGGTGCTGGCATGACATGGTCAGCAAGCGGTGAGGTTACAAAGGCTCCAGCAGCTGTAGTAATCAAGGACGGCGCATACGTTACACCATAACTTAAAACTAACATCAACAAATAATAATTAATCACTCCTGCACGCTCGTTTTAACATGAGCGTGCAAAGGAGTATAAAAAGGAAAACGTAAGTAGCAGCAAAAGAGCTGCTGATACTTGGAAAGGAACAGAAAAATGGAATTTCTGTCGTACTTAATATCGGGAATATCACTTGGATCGGTTTATGCGATCATAGCCCTCGGATATACAATGGTATACGGAATCGCAAAGATGCTTAACTTTGCTCATGGTGACGTTATCATGATCGGTGGCTATGTTTCATACTATGCAATGAACGCTTTCGGCCTGCCATGGTACGTGGCACTGCCGGTATCTATGGTCGTCTGCGGAGTTCTTGGTATTGTTATCGAAAAACTCGCATATAAGCCCCTTCGTAATGCTCCGTCACTTGCAGTTCTTATTACTGCAATCGGTGTCAGCTACTTCCTTCAGAACGTGGCGCTCCTGGTATTCGGTGCAGACCCTAAGACATATTCAAACCCGTTCCAGTCTCTTAATGCTGACGGAACAATCAACCAGGGTATTTCGCTTTTCGGCGGCAGCCTCTCAATAACATACGTTTCACTTGTTACTATCGCATCATGTGTTATTATCATGCTGGCTCTTACATTCTTTACACAGAAAACTAAGATGGGTAAAGCAATGAGAGCGTGCTCTGAGGACAAGGGTGCAGCCCAGCTTATGGGTATCAATGTCAACAGGACAATCTCACTGACATTCGCCATCGGTTCTTGTCTTGCAGCAGTTGCAGGTGTACTGCTCTGCTCAAGCTATACTCTTATTCAGCCGACAACAGGCTCAATGCCGGGTATCCGTGCATTCACAGCAGCCGTATTCGGCGGAATCGGATCAATCCCGGGAGCATTTCTCGGTGGTCTTCTGATTGGTATCATCGAATCGCTTGCGAAGGCTTATGTTTCAACACAGCTTTCAAACTCAATAGTTTTCGCGGTTCTTATCGTTGTATTGCTTGTACGTCCTGCCGGTCTTCTTGGTAAGTACGTTCCGGAGAAAGTGTGAGGCGCGTTATGGCAAAGTTTAAAATCAGAAAATCTAACAGAACAGACTTCATTACTTATTTCGGAGTAATCGCTGCATTTATCATAGTTACACTTCTTAACAATGCAGGAATGCTCCCTAGATCAAGAGCGGGACAGCTCGTACCGATCTGCTGTTACATCGTAATGGCACTTTCACTTAACCTTACGGTTGGTGTACTCGGTGAGCTTTCACTCGGACATGCGGGCTTCATGAGCGTAGGTGCCTTCACAGGTATCATCGCATCACAGGCTCTCAGGACATCAATCACAAGCGCTCCCGTAAGACTTGCGGTTGCAATGCTTGTAGGTGCTATTTTCGCAGCATTCGTTGGTTTCCTTATCGGTATGCCGGTTTTAAGACTTCATGGTGACTATCTTGCAATCGTTACGCTGGCATTCGGTGAAATCATAAAGGAACTTATTAACTTCATGTGATCTTTAACGTAAAGGGCGTTAAGACAGCAGATGACCTCGGACTCTTAGAGGGCGGAAGTGTTATCATCAAGGGTGCCCAGGGTGCAACCGGAACTGAGACAATTGCTTCATTTACAGCAGGTTTCATTCTTATAATGATCACTCTTGTAATCATCCTTAACCTTGTTAAGTCAAAGTCAGGACGTGCAATCATGGCTCTTCGTGACAACCGTATCGCAGCTGAGTCTGTAGGTATCAATGTAACAAATTACAAGATGCTCGGATTCGTTGTATCAGCAACACTCGCAGGTGCTGCAGGTGCACTTTACGGACTTAACTATTCAAACCTTCTTGCAACAAAGTTTGATTTCAATACATCGATTCTTATTCTCGTATTTGTTGTACTCGGTGGTCTTGGAAAGATGTGGGGCTCGATTATCGCAGCAACAGTTCTTACAATCCTTCCGGAGGCACTTCGTGGATTCGACAGCTATCGTATGCTTATCTATGCAATAGTTCTTATCCTCGTTATGCTTGGAACAAACAATGAGAGAATCAAGCTGTTTGCACAGGATTTAAAGAAGAAGTTTAATAAGTCTATGAAAAACAAAAAGGCAGAGGAGGGTACAAAATAATGGCAAGAGTAACATCTAAGAACGACAGCCCGCTTGTACCGCTGCCAACAAACTCATTCGTTCCTGAAAGAGACGTTAAGGAAAGACCTATCCTCGAGACAAGACACCTTGGAATCGACTTCGGAGGACTTAAGGCCGTTGAGGACTTTAACATCACAATCGGACGTACTGAGATAACAGGTCTTATCGGACCTAACGGTGCAGGTAAGACAACAATCTTCAACCTTCTTACAAAGGTTTATGAGCCTACAAGGGGAACAATCCTCTTTGACGGCTATGACACACATAACATGGATACCGTTGCACTTAACAAGCTCGGTGTTGCAAGAACCTTCCAGAACATCAGACTCTTCAACAAGTTAAGCGTTGAGGACAATGTAAAGCTCGGACTTCATAACAGCATCAAGTACAATACTGCAGAGGGTATCTTCAGACTTCCTTCCTTCTGGAAGGAGGAGAAGAAGTCGCACGAGAAGGCAATGGAGCTTCTCAAGATCTTCAACATGGAAGGTATGGCTGACTGGCAGGCAGGCTCACTGCCCTACGGAGCCCAGAGAAGACTCGAAATCATCCGTGCACTTGCAACTAACCCGAAGCTTCTCCTTCTCGACGAGCCGGCAGCCGGCATGAACCCGTCAGAGACAGCAGAGCTTATGGAGAACATCGTACATATCCGTGACACATTCCAGATTGCCATCCTTCTTATTGAGCATGACATGAATCTCGTAATGGGAATCTGTGAGGGAATTGCGGTTCTTAACTTCGGTAAGATTATTGCCAAGGGTACACCAGATCAGATTCAGTCAGATCCTGTTGTTATCGAGGCATACCTTGGAAAGAAACATGGTGGTGAAGCATAATGGGTGAGATCTTAAAAGTTGATAACATGAATGTGTACTACGGTGCCATCCATGCGGTAAAAAACATATCTTTCAATGTAAATGAGGGTGAGGTTGTTACTCTTATCGGTGCAAACGGTGCAGGTAAGTCAACAACACTTCAGACAGTATCGGGACTTTTAAGAAGTACAACCGGTGACATCTCCTTTATGGGCGAGTCAATCGGTCACCTTCCCGCTCACAAGATTGTCGAGAGAGGTCTGGCTCAGTGTCCTGAGGGAAGAAGAATTTTCCTTCAGATGAGCGTTCAGGAAAACCTCGACATGGGTGCCTTCGTAAGAGACCCCAAGGAAATCGATGCTTCACTTGAGCAGATTTATGAGCAGTTCCCGAGACTTAAGGAAAGAAGAAACCAGATTGCAGGTACTCTTTCAGGCGGTGAGCAGCAGATGCTCGCAATGGGCAGAGCGCTTATGTCAAAGCCGAAGCTTCTCATGCTTGACGAGCCTTCAATGGGTCTCGCACCTATCCTCGTTGAACAGATATTCGATAT
Organism: Eubacteriales bacterium; assembly: GCA_030526295.1. GTDB lineage: Bacteria > Bacillota > Clostridia > Lachnospirales > Lachnospiraceae > Avilachnospira. The sequence goes on along the minus strand of JAUNDA010000013.1, from coordinate 11,702 downwards.
TATTACAACTCTTCACAAGGCCGGAACAACCATTCTTCTCGTTGAGCAGAATGCACAGATGGCCCTCTCGGTTGCAGACAGAGCATACGTAATGGAAACAGGACGTATCACACTTTCAGGCACTGGAAGTGAGCTTGCCGCATCCGATGAAGTAAAGAAGGCATACCTCGGTGGTTAATCATTGACCTGATACTAACTACACCAAAGTTTGATTAATTACCGTGATGCATAAAGAAAAGACACCCGTTCCCTCCAATAGTGGGTGTCTTTTTTAATGTAAAAATTAAAGCATTGTTAAGCCTTAAAATATGTACTTTTAACACTTCAGATGGTAAGATATTTTGCATGAGTATTAATAAATTTGACAATCTTATAGACCCGAAGCAGACAGCGGCCCTTATGAAGGAGCTGGAGCTTGGTGCGAAAAAACGCTTTGGACAGAACTTTCTCATAGACGAGAGAATCCTCACTAGAATAATCGACGGAGCAGGTATCACAAAGGAGGATACGGTCCTTGAAATCGGACCTGGAATCGGCACGATGACCCAGGCACTTGCTAAAAGGGCGGGAAGGGTTATTGCAGTCGAAATCGACAGTGAGCTTATCCCCGTACTTGGAAAAACCCTTGAGGGCTTTGATAACACTGAGGTAATTAACAGGGATATCCTCGAGGTAGACATCAGTGACCTTGCAGCGGGAAGAAGGCTTAAGGTAGTTGCAAACCTGCCCTATTACATCACAACCCCGATTATTATGAAGCTTCTAGAAGGAAATGCTCCGATAGAAAGCATCACTGTTATGGTGCAAAAGGAGGTTGCCGACAGAATGCAGGCTGCTCCGGGTGGAAAGGATTACGGCGCACTTTCTGTAGCCGTGCAGTATTATACTGTTCCTGAGATTCTTTCAAATGTGCCAAACTGCTGCTTCATTCCGCGCCCTGGTGTTGATTCTGCAGTAATTAACCTTAAGCTTCGTGAAAATCCCGAGGTCATAAAGGAAGAAAACGCTTCCAGAAAGGCAGAGCCTGAGACAGGCTGTGACGTGGTTACGGTAAACGACCGGGAGTTTATGTTTAAGATTGTTAAGGCGGCCTTTTCACAAAGAAGAAAGACGCTTTCAAATACGCTTAAAAATGACAAATCCCTCGGTCTTACGCGTGAGGATGTCACAGCTGCCCTTACAAGGATGGGACTTAGCGAGGACATAAGAGGCGAGAGGCTTTCGGTAAGGGATTTCGCGGTTCTTTCAGGACTTCTTATGAATAAGTGATATGACTATAGTTTTTTCTGCAAGAGAAATTGGATTTACTATATAAGAAAAACAAAAAATGAGACGTAAATCACAGGAAGAAAAATTTATGGGCGAGGCTTTGAGGCTTGCGCGTAAGGCTGCATCCATCGGTGAGGTACCGATTGGATGCGTAATTGTGATGGACGGAAAAATAATTGCACGTGGCTATAATAAGCGTGTGACAACAAAGGATGTTTTAAACCATGCCGAGATAATTGCCCTTAAAAAGGCATGTAAGGTAAGGGGCGACTGGAGGCTTGAGGAGTGCGAGATGTATGTGACACTTGAGCCCTGCCCGATGTGTGCTGGTGCAATAGTACAGGCACGAATCCCGAAGGTGCATATTGGCTGCATGAACCCGAAGGCAGGCTGTGCGGGATCTGTAATAGACATGTTCCACCAGGAAGGACTTAACCACAGGGTAGAAACAGAGCTTGGCCCGCTTACAGAGGAATGCAGCATGGTGATGAAGGACTTTTTTAAAAACCTTCGCAAGGAGCATCCCGTAAAGGTAAAGTACAAACAGTTAAAAAAGGAAAACACATGATAATATCAGGTCTTTTAAAAACAACATTACTCGATTTTCCGGGCAGGGTAGCCTGCACGGTATTTACAGGAGGCTGCAACCTTCGTTGCCCGTTCTGCCATAACTCCGACCTTCTCGATATGGGCCTTGAGTCCGAATACAGCGAGGAGGAGGTTCTTGAGTTTATTAAAAAGAGGGGCTCAACACTTGAGGGTGTTGCCATAACAGGAGGAGAGCCAACACTTCAGAAGGACCTTCCGGAGTTTCTTCGTAAGGTTAAGGAGATGGGACTCGAGACGAAGCTCGACACAAACGGTATCAATCCGGGAATGGTAAAGCAGCTTATAGATGAGGGGCTTGTTAATTACATTGCAATGGACATAAAGGCGGGAGAGGCCAATTATGCCAATGTATGCGGAATCAACGAAAAGAACCTCAGGTTCGACCTTATCACAAAGACAAAGGATCTTATCCTTGAGGGAAGGGTTCCGTACGAGTTCAGGACAACAGTTGTCGGCGGACTTCATTCGGTTGATGATTTCGAGGCAATCGGAAAATACATAGAGGGAGCTGAAAACTATTTCCTCCAGTGCTATAAGGACAGCGGAAACATACTCGACAAGCAGGCGGGCTTCTACTCGCCGTCTGCCGATGACATGGTGCTTTACAGGGATATGGTTGCACCATTTGTAAAAAAAGCAACAGTCAGGGGAATTGATATAGACGTATGATATTTGACACACATGCACATTATGACGATGAGGCTTTTAATGAGGACAGGGAAAGCGTCATAGCGGGCTTAAGGGATTACGGCGTAGAAAAGGTTGTAAACGTCGGCGCAAGGCTTAAGGGAAGCGAAAATTCCGTTGAACTTGCAAAAAGGTATCCCTTCTTTTATGCGGCAGTGGGCATTCATCCGGACGACTGTCTTCTGATGGACGAGTCATGGATTGAGAGACTCCGTGAACTTGCCTCGTATGAAAAATGCGTTGCCATTGGAGAAATCGGACTTGATTACCATGGCTTTGACATTTATGATGACAAGCCATCAAAGGAGCTTCAGGCAAAGTGGTTTAAAAGACAGCTTGAGCTTGCGGCAGAGATTGGTAAAACCGTAATCGTTCATTCGAGAAATGCAGCACTCGATACACTCGAGATGATGAAGCATGCAAGGTATGAGCTTGGCATTGAAAAGGCAATCATCCACTGCTTTTCATATTCGCAGGAAACTGCCAGGGAATACCTCGAGATGGGCTACTATCTTGGCTTTGGCGGTGTTGTAACCTACGAGGCACAGAGAAAGCTCACAAAGGTTCTCGGCATTACTCCACTCGAGAGAATAGTACTCGAAACAGACTGCCCGTATCTGGCACCGACACCTCACAGGGGAGAAAGAAACCACAGCGGATATCTTACACTCGTAAGGGACAAGCTTGCCGAGATAAAGGGTGTTTCCCCCGAAGAAGTAGAGTCGGTAACATATGAAAACGCATTGAAAGTTTATAATATAAATGATAAAATGTAATGAATAATATGTCATAAGGGGTAGTGGGCTTTTGGCTTATCAGGCATTGTACCGTAAGTGGCGTCCGGCAGCGTTTGACGACGTAAAAGGACAGGAAGCCATAACGGAAACTCTCAAAAACCAGATTAAAACAGGAAAGATAGGACATGCCTATCTCTTTTGTGGTACAAGGGGATGCGGTAAGACCTCTGTAGCCAAGATTTTTGCCCGTGCGGTCAACTGTCCTGAGGCAGTAAATCTTAACGGAAACCCATGTAATGTCTGTCCTACATGCAAGTCGATATTTGATGCAAGCTCAATGAATGTATTTGAAATCGACGCTGCATCAAACAATGGTGTTGACAACATTCGTGACATAAGGGAACAGGTTGAATATCCGCCGACAGACGGCAGGTTCAAGGTATATATCATAGACGAGGTTCACATGCTTTCGACAGGTGCATTCAATGCACTCCTCAAAACACTTGAGGAGCCACCGGAGTATGTAATCTTCATCCTTGCAACAACTGACCCGCAAAAGGTTCCGCAGACAATTTTAAGCCGCTGCCAGAGATATGATTTCAGACGTATCAAAAAGCAGACAGTGCTTGAGCAGATTAAGGAAATAGAGGCGGCTGAGGGCTTTGTCATAGAGGATAAGGCAGCACAGTATATTGCTGAGGCAGCAGACGGCTCGATGAGAGACGGCCTTTCGATTCTCGATCAGTGTCTCGCATTTGCAAAGGGAGAGCCCCTTACATATGATAAGGTTCTTGAGGTGCTCGGCGCTGCGGACATGAGTGTTTTTTCGGCACTTTACAGGGCAATCATAAACCATTCGACGCTTGATGCATTAAAGCTTCTTGACGAAGCAGTGCTTCAAGGCAAGGAGGTTTCGCTATTCCTTTACGACTTCTTCTGTTATCTAAGAAACGTTTTGCTTGTAAGCGCGGCAGGAAGCGCCGAGGGGCTTCTCGAGGTAACTGAGGATTCGCTAAGACTCATTGAAAGTGATGCCGGAATCGCCGACAGGGATACTGTCATTGCAATGATCACATCACTTGCAGAGCTTCAAAATAAATCGAGGTTCTCACCTCAAAAGAGAGTGCTTCTCGAGGTGGAGCTCATTACACTTTGCAAAAATACGGGTTATACCGTACCAGGTGGCCAGCAGGCACCGGTGTTTGCCCCAAGGCCTCAGACGGCACAGCAGCCACAGTTCACAAGACAGCCTGATGTAAACACACAGCAGAGCACAGCGAAAGTGACTGAAGCAAATCCGGTTAATGAGCATGCTCAAATGCAGTGCGAACCACAGAGGACACAGCAGACATCTGTTCCCCAGAATGAGCAGCGTGTTCCGGAGCCTGTACAGAATACGGAAAGACAGTATCAGGAGACTCGTCCTGACACGAAGCCACAGCCGGCTCAGGTGACTGAAGCTCAGCCTAACGTGCAGCAGCCTTCACAACAGCCGCAGGCATCACAACAACCACAGGCTGTTCAAACCCCACAGCCACAGGCAGTGCAGCAGTCACAACACCAGGCAATGCAGCCGCAGGCTTCGCAGCCACAACCAGCTCAGCAGGAACAGCTTTCTAATATTGGTGAAAAGCTTGCCGTGATAAAGGCAAACTGGGATGTACTCCTTGAGGAGCTGTCGCCGGACAACAGGGTATTCTTCAGAAATATCGTTTTGAAGGAAGAACGCGGCGGGGTACTCGTTGTATTTAAAAATGTCACAAGCTTTAAGCTTGCTTCCATGAACAGTGAAAACGGACTTATTAAGCTCTCGGAATCAGCGAACAGACTCCTTGGAGTGAACGTACCGTTCCTCGCAAGGCAGGCACGAAAGGATGAGTTTGATGATAAGAAGGACGTCATCACGGATGATGACCTTAAAAAAATCGACTTCCCTGTTGATGTGGAAGGCTAAAAACAGTAAATAATAACAGTTTAAAAATAGATTAGGAGAAAAGATATGAAAAAAGGCGGATTCCCGGGCGGAATGGGTATGCCCGGCAACATGAATAATCTGATGAAGCAGGCACAGCGCATGCAGAGACAGATGGAAGAGAAGCAGAAGGAAATGGAAAGTAAGGAATTCACCGGCAGTGCTGGCGGCGGAGCAGTTACAATTACCATGGATGGTAAGAAGCTTCTTACAAAGGTTCATATCGACCCGGAGACAATGGATCCGGAGGATACAGCTACACTTGAGGAGCTTATCATGCTTGCAGTAAATGATGCATCATCACAGGTTGACAGCGCCAATGCAGAGGCTTATGGCATGATGGGCGGAGGCTTTGGATTCTGATGGACTACTACGGAAGTCATATCAGCAAGCTGATAGAGGCACTCAGGGTTCTTCCCGGAGTCGGTACAAAAAGTGCCCAGAGAATGGCATTTCATATAGTGGGGATGCCCGAGGCTGATGTGAGAAGACTTTCGGAGGCCATTAGCGAAGCCAAAAGAAGTGTAAGGTTTTGCAGTGAGTGCTGCACCATTACAGACGGCGAGAAGTGCCCGATCTGTGAGAGCCCGAGGCGTGACCACAGCCAGATAATGGTTGTTGAGAATCCGCGTGACCTTGCGGCATATGAAAAGACAGGCCGATTTGAGGGCGTTTACCATGTGCTTCATGGAACAATCTCACCGATGCTCGGAATCGGTCCGAATGACATAAGATTAAAGGAGCTCATTACGAGGCTTGGAAACTCCAAAGTCCCGATAAGTGAGGTCATAATCGCAACAGGTGCAACCGTAGAGGGTGAAAGCACCGCAATGTATATATTAAAGCTTATTAAGACACTTGAACTGCCAATCAAGGTAACGAGGATAGCCTCGGGAGTGCCGGTAGGCGGAGATATCGAAAACATAGATGAAGTAACTCTTGAGAGAGCCCTAAGAGGCAGGACAGAGTTAAAATAGTCGGGTTAGAAACAGAAATTGCCCGGTAGACGGGAATCAGAGCTTATTTTTAAGAGGGAAAAAATGGATAAGTACGAATTTAACCTTAAAATGGAACAGCTTAAAAAGCGTGTGGATGAAGGCGATTTTGCAACAGCTCAGAAAATCGTTGATTCGATTGACTGGAACCGTGTGAGAAACAAAAACCTTCTTACACTTGCCGCAACTGTTTATGAGGAGAATGACAGGCTTGAGGATGCAAAGGACAAGCTTGTTCTTGCATTGGAAAGAGATCCCGTTGGAAAGAGAATTCTCTATAAGCTTACAGAGCTTGCCGTAAGAAGCGGCAATGTTGATGAGGCTATGGATTATTACAATGAGTACAGCTCACTTGCACCAAACGACCCTGGATGCCTTCTCCTTCAGTACATGATCATGAAGGTTAAACATGTTCCGTATGACAGACTTATCGAGTGTCTTGAGTGCTATATAAGCTATGACAATGACGAGAAGTGGATGTATGAGCTTGCAACAACATATGAGACTGCAGGCCGTGTTCAGGATATGCTTTCACTTTGCGACAGGATTTCCGTAATGTTTGGCAACAGTACATACGGCATCAAGGCTCTGAAGCTAAAGCAGAAGTACGGAAAGCTTACAGAGGAGCAGCGTGCCGTTCTTTATCCTAATTCACTCGCAAATTCAGGCGTTCGTTATGTAAAGGACGATCCTGAGCTTATGGAAAGATTTGAAAAGGAAAGAGAAAGTGAATTCAGCCAGGGAAGCAAGGGAGACATTCTTTCTCTTCAGAGAATTGAGAATGAGGACGAGCTTTTCAGGGCTTATGCAGCATCGCATGATCCGAATGGTGTGCCGGCTGAGAGGGAGGCAAAGCCAATCCCGCAGCCTGTTGTACCAAAGGTTGTAATGCCTGCACAGGAAATCGAACTTCCAGAGGAGCCGTCAGGACCTATTAATGAGGGCTTTATCGATGATTCATATGAGGAAAATGAGCCTGTAGCAGAGGAAACCGAAGCTCCAATTGCAGAGGAGGTAACACCTGTAGTTGTGCCTGCACCGGCTGTTATTCCGACACCTGTGGTTGTTCCAGCACCTGCAGTTATCCCTGAGCCTGTAGAGACTACAGCACCTGAGGTTCCTGAGGAGCCGGTAATTCCGTCATTTATCGGAAAGACATATGAGAATATGAAGCCTGAGGTTCCGGTACAGCCAGTAACAGAGGAAAAGGAACCTGAGGTAAAGGCACCTGTAGTTGAGACTGAGCATTACCTTGATGAGGATATCGCTGACAAAGAGCCTGAAAGCGTGGACGATCCTGATGCAGACAAGCTTCTTGCAGATGCACAGGCTGCAAAGGCACAGTTTGAGGTTACTGAGGCAGAGAAGCCTGTAGCTGTTCCTACAGTAGAGGAGCCAGAGGATGATGACGTTAAGGTTGCACCTGCACCGGTAAAGGCAGAGCCTGCACCTGCAGCAGCTCCTGTTCCTTCATTCATGGATGAGGAGCCAAAGAAGCCGGTTGAGCGTCCAAAGAGCCTTATCATTGAGGCAGTTGACGACCAGGACGGTCTTGATATCGCTGTTGATGAGCTTAGAAGCCTTCATGAGCGTTACGGTGCTTCAAAGGGTGCCGTAAAGACAACAGCAGAGAAGCTCAGCGAGACAGGACTTTCTGCGGCTGCAAGGGAAAAGATAAAAGGCAAGGATTTTGTAATTGAGCATGCAGGTGAACTGGACGGACGTACGGCTGACCAGATTTATGACATCATTGCAGGTAACCAGGACGGAACAATTGTTGTTCTTATTGATAATCCTGAGGGACTTGATAAGCTTGAGGATTTAAGACCTGAGCTCTTTGATATCTGTGAATACATCTCTGATGAGGATTTTGATGACGAGCCTGAAGAGCCTGTTAAGCCTCAAAAGAAGGCTGCAGCTAAGGCAGAGCCGGCACCGGTTAAGCATGAGGAGCCGCGTGAAGAGGTAAGAAGCAATCCTGTAGAGAACCGTGCACCGATGGTTGAGCCTGAGGATGACGAGGAGATGACAAGCGAGGAGTTCGCACAGTACTGCAGCAAGTATGCTACTGACATTGACTGTGTGATTTCAGGCAAGTCAATGCTCGCTCTTTATGAGAGAATTGAGCTTATGGAGGAGGACGGAATCCCGCTTACAAAGCAGAATGCAATCGACCTCATTGAGGAGGCAGCCGACAGGGCAGACAGACCTCCGATTGGAAAGCGCATTTCGGGAATGTTCCGTTCAAAGTATGATAAGGATGGATGCCTTATCCTTAAGGAAGAGGACTTTCTTGGCTGATGGATTTAGGTAAAATACTATTTGACAATCTGACGCTCCTTGCCGTCACGGCATTCTTTGTGCTGATGATGGTAAAGGGCTACAGAAGGGGACTTGTGGCAATGGTAACGGCAATCGCGAGTGTGATCGTGGCACTTGCGGTTGCAAGAATGTTTGCTTCAAAGCTCTCGGAACAGCTTTTTATGATAAGGCCGTTACGTGAGTTTGTTGAAGAGGAAATCGTACCAAACGTCAAAGGCATAACGGATGAGATGGCAATGAATTTCATTTCGTTTGTCCTTCTCTTTGTGATAACGCTTGCACTTGTAAAGGTTATCGCCCTTGCACTCAACACAATAGCACAGCTTCCCATTATTAACTTCTTTAATGCTATTCTGGGAGCCGTCTTTGCAGCAGTTGAGGCGCTTGCCTATACATGGATCTTCATGTTTGTGGTTGCAATCACACAGGGATTTGTTGATATAAGCAGCGTAATAATGGCGCAGATATCGGAATCTGAGATTCTGACAATCATATATGAAAACAATTTAATTTTAAACCTTCTGTCACAGTTTGTTTCAGCGGTTTAAAGAAAAGAGGCAACAATGTTTGACGACAAAAAAGTAATTTTCAGTGGAATGCAGGCAACGGGAAATCTGACACTCGGAAACTATCTCGGAGCATTAAAGAACTGGGTTAAACTCGCAGATGAATATATGACCTTCTACTGCGTAGTTGACCTTCATTCAATAACGATTCGTCAGGATCCGGCAGAATTCAGAAAGCGCGCAAGAAACCTTCTTGCACTTTATATCGCAGCAGGTCTCGATCCGGAGAAGAACTGCATTTATTACCAGAGCCATAACCCGGACCATGCAGAGCTTGGATGGATTCTCGACTGCTACACATATGTAGGCGAGCTTCAGAGAATGACTCAGTATAAGGATAAGGCTGCAAAGCACGCAGACAACATCAATGCGGGTCTTCTTACATATCCTTCACTTATGGCTGCAGACATTCTTCTTTTCCAGACTGAGTATGTGCCTGTAGGTGTTGACCAGAAGCAGCATCTTGAGCTTGCAAGAAACCTTGCAGAAAGATTCAATGCAATCTACGGTGATACCTTCGTTGTTCCGGACATCTGGCTTGGAAAGACAGGCAGGAAGATCATGAGCCTTCAGGAGCCTGACAAGAAGATGAGTAAGTCTGACGAGAATCCTAACGCATCAATCTATCTCATGGATGATGCCGATACAATCAGACGTAAGTTTAAGCGTGCCGTAACAGACTCAGTAGGTGTTGTAAGATACTGTGAGGAGCAGCCTGGAGTATCGAACCTTATCGATATTTACTGCGCATGCACAGACAAGACAACTGAGGAATGTGAGAAGGAATTCGCAGGTCTTGGCTATGGTCAGTTTAAGGAGGCTGTAGGTGAGGCAGTTGTAGGTGTTCTTCAGCCGCTTCATGACAGATTCGAGGAAATTATTAAGGATAAGGATTACCTTGACAAGGTTATCCTTGAGAATGCTGACAAGTCTTACTACTATGCTGAGAAGACAATGCGTAAGGTAAGAAAGAAGATTGGATTCCCGGAGAGACCAAGAAGAAGCTGATTTTCACTTCCTAAGGAAAGAATAGAGTATTGAAAAAGAAGTTAACATTGGTTTTCAGTTTAATACTTTGTGTAATGCTGACTGCCTGCCTGAGTAGGGTGGGCAGTTTTGTGATTGACGAAAATGAGAACACAAAGGCGGTAACGGCTGCTCAGAATTCTTCCGATGAAGGTGAGAATGTACCAGAGGATGAAAACAGCGGGGAAGCAACGGTTATCGTAATGACTGAAGATGGTGGTGAAGGAAGTAAGAAGCCGGCAGGGGGAAATGACACTGATGTTATTTTTGACATCACCTCTGAGACTACGGCACCTGAAACAGAACCGGAGACACAAAGGGAGCCAGAACCACTCACAATGGTTTTTGCGGGAGATATTCTGTTTGATGCAAAGTATGCCGTAATGGCCTCGCTTCTTGAAAGAAGCGGTGGCAATCCTGATATCACGAAGGCCTTTGACGGGGAGCTTCTTTCTATAATGAGGGATGCAGACATCTTTATGGTAAACAATGAGTTTCCATACTCCGAGAGGGGAGCCGCAAGGGAGGGAAAGATGTATACCTTCAGGGCAAAGCCATCCTATGTTTCACTACTTAATGATATGGGAGTTGACATAGCGGCACTTGCAAATAACCATATGTTTGATTACGGTGAGGACGCACTTCTTGATACACTCGATATTCTTAAGGAGGCGGGTATTCCCTATGCTGGAGCGGGCAGAAATATTGAGGAGGCCTCAGCTCCGGTTTTCCTTGGAAACGAGGACATAAGGGTAGGCTTTTTAAGTGCAACGCAAATTGAGAGATATTCATCTCCGGATACAAGGGGAGCAACAGCCGAAAAATCCGGAGTTTTCAGGTGTTTTGATCCATCTCTTCTAATAGAGAAAATAAAGGAGACAAAGGAAAACTGCGATTTTGTTGTCGTATATGTACACTGGGGTACGGAAAGCACGGATAAGCTAGATGATAGCCAGAAGAAGCTTGCAAAAAGCTTCCGCGAGGCAGGAGCAGACCTCATAATAGGAGACCATCCCCATGTATTACAGGGGATTTCGTATGAGGACGGGGTACCATGCATTTACAGCCTCGGTAACTACTGGTTCAATTCAAAATCACAGGACACATGCCTTGTGAGCGTGACAATTGATCCTGAGACAAAGGGTGTTTTAGAGTTTAAGTTTATACCGGCTCGCCAGCAGGGCTGCAGGACATTTATCCTAAAGGACAGTGAGAAGCAGCGTGTTATCAGCTACATGAACTCGATTTCATCTGCAGTGCTTGATGAGGAGGGTGTTCTTCTTACGGGTGGTGCAGGCTGATTCAAAGAAAAAACCAGGTGGTTCTGAGCCAGATATCATATGTAATTAAACATTTGAAAATAAAACAAAAAGCGGCGCCTTACTGTATTTTACAATAAAAGAAATTGCTTGACATTGGGCGGCGATTCTAATATAATACTCTCCGTGCCCATTTGTGTGGCATAGTGCCTCAATAGCTCAGTCGGTTAGAGCATCTGACTGTTAATCAGGGGGTCCGC
>JAUNDA010000100.1:5690-6389 GCA_030526295.1 Eubacteriales bacterium | reverse complement strand
AGCTTTTTTAAACTTTTTCCTCAAAACAAAAATGAGCCTCGAGAGGGGCTCATTTTTGGTATGTGAATTTGGAATTAATTATTCAAAAATCATATCTCCGAAGGCTGCGGGGTTATGGAAGGTCATCTTCTCTGGCATCGGGCTCCATGAGAAGTAGTGCTCCTTAACTGTTAAGTCTCCGCACTTATAAAGGTTTGCCCTCATTTTTGTGCCTGATACCGGCTTAAACTCAGGGAAGAAGGTCTTTACCATTGTAAATGGTACTGAATATGTGATTTCCCATCCCTCCTTTGTGCGCTTTGCAACCGGATTCATAACCTTTTCAGGTTCAATCTCTTTTTCAAGTCTGAAAAGAGTATCCGGGCATGTGCCAAAGCCAAGGAACATTGCACAGTTAGGGTTAAACTCGATGTTAAAATATCTGTCATCGCCCATCGGTGCAAAGAAGAACTCAAGGCAGCTGTCACGGCAAGGCATTCCGTGAAGGCCAACCTCCATGGCCCTGATCTCCTTCTCCTTTGTATAAAGGCGAACATAGAGGTAGTCCTTGTCATAGCAAAGCTGTGCGTGCGGCTCCACATCAGGCTGGTCGTAACCCCATGCTACCTGGTTTATATCTGCAACATTGACTGCGGACCAGTCAATCTCGTCATATTCGTTAGTTACCTTCTTTTTGATTTCGTAAAGCATAAGTTTCTC
>JAUNDA010000100.1:0-5680 GCA_030526295.1 Eubacteriales bacterium | reverse complement strand
TAAAGTTGTTTATTGCTTAATTTAGGAATTCGTGACGGTTACATCTCCTGACTAAGGTAGACCATGTCAACAAGCTGAATTCCCTCCTCAATAATAGGATGGTCGTAGTTATCTGTAAAGAAGTTTTTTAATCTGTGATGCTCCTTAAAGCCGCATTTCTCATAGAAGGGGATTGTAAGCGGGCTGTCACCTGTTCCAACAAGCAGCTGGTGTCCTTTTTCCTTGTAATTTTCAAGGACAAATTCGATAAGCTTCCTGCCGTAGCCCTTTCCGTGTACGCTAGGGTCTGTTGCGATGTTTTTTATCTCAAATACACCGTCACCTAGGTCAACAACAACGCACTCACCTACAGGGCCGTCATCAAATAAAACATACATATCACCCTTTTCAAGGTATCTGTCTATCATTTCCTCTGACTCATCAGCAAGGAAGAGTAAATCCATGTAGTCCTTTTTGTTTTCAAAAATCTGTCTAATTTCCATTTTTATGCCTCTTTTTAATAGTGTTTGCAGGACTTAAAAATGTCCATGCTGAGTTTAAATCACACATCCCTACAATAGCACAAAAGGTTTGATAATTCATTATAAAAAATGACATCATTTAACAAAAATGCAAAATAATAAGACAAAAGTATCTTTACGCAAAAACTCTCAGATATGTAGAATTAAATTATATCCTGTAACAAAAACCAAAGGTATTGCTGCGGGCTTTATAAGGGTATAAAATGTCCCAAAAGCGGATTGATTAAGAGCATTTGATTTTGTAAAGTTGTTTTAGGAAATCAATGTTCAGAGAGTGATGAACTTATAAATAGGAGGGTAAATATATGGCCTTTGTAAACAAGTTTGAGGTTGCTCCGGCTGAATGGCTCCCCATTCAGGACCAGGAGGTTATCGACCGCGTGGGCTACATGGACATAAGCGAGCATCAGGGTAAGGTTTATGAGAATCCTGATTTTGATGTGCAGGTTGTCTGGGAGCTTGAGGATTATTTTGTAACAGACCTTTTCCAGCGTATCCGCATGTCTGATGTAAATGACAAGAAGCTTGTCATGATTCTTCCGTCCCCGGAAAATGCCATCTTCATCAGTTGCGTAGAGGCACTTAACAAGTACCAGGTTTCATGCAGAAACGTGCATGTTTTCTTCCTTTATGAGTATGCAAATGAAAAGGGTGAGGTTGCTCCGTGGCAGAGCCCTTACAGCCGTTCAGGACATTTCATGAGATACTTCTACAACCGTCTTGAGGAGCATCTTCGCATGCCTATCGAGCAGGTTCACTTCTTCACAAAGGAGAATGCTTCAAATTATTCTGACATGATCGCTGCTGAGGGCGGCGCAGATGTTATCTATACAACAATCAGCTGGTCTGGCGGAATCGGAGCAATCGATGCAGAAAGCTACCCGGCTGAGACCATGGAGGAGTTCCTTGAGATGGGTTCTGGTATTGTTAAGCCATGCATGGAAAATCTTGCTTTTGATTCACTCCGCGGAATGTTCGGATGCTCAGGTGATGTTGGAAATGTTCCGTCATACACAGCAACAATCGGCCCAAGGGATATCGCAGCTGCAAAGGAAAGGGTTCATGTCGAATATTTAAGTGCATGTGGCGGTTCTCCTTCACTTCAGAACTATCCGCTCAAGATGGCACTCTTCGGACCGGTTAGTCCAAAGAACCCCGGTTCAATGATGAGACTCTTCCCTGGAACATGCTTCATTGATGAGAATGTAGCAAAGAATGTGGAATATACACCTGACCAGGACTGGCTCCAGGTTGAACTTGATAAGATTCGTGAAAAGGAGGAGGCTTAAGATGAACAGAGCATTATTTGATTTTAATCCGCCTGAGTGGCTTCCTGTACAGGATAAGGCAGTTCTTGAGTACTGCAGAAACATAAAGCGCGAGGAAATGGACATCACTAACGAGAACGGCTACAGCGTACGCGTTGTTCCGCATCCGTCAAGTGCAGTCACGGCAGAACTTTTCAACTGGATCTGGCGTTCAGACGTTGAGGATAAGAAGACTGTCATCGTTTTCCCGAACTCATGGAGAAATATTTATACGGCAGCAGTTAAGATGTGTAACCGTTTCAATGTTTCAGGCCGTAACATCCATGCCTTCTGTATGGACGAGTGGGCTGATGAGAACGGAAACGTTGCCCCAATCACCTACGGCCCGTCACTTGGCGGTCACTTCATGCGTGAGTTCTACTTAAGCTTCCGTGAGGACTTAAGGCCTAAGCTTAGCCAGATGCACTACTATACAAATGAGAACATTGGCTACTATTCAGACCTTATCGATGAGGTTGGAGATGGTGGTGCGGACCTTATCATCTCAGCTACAGGCTGGATTGGACACACTGCATTCATCGACCCGCACACAAAGAAGTTTGCTGCCGAGTCACTTGAGGAGTTCATGGAGCTTCCTGCAGGCTATGTAGATAACCACAGACTCACAATTATACAGAATTCACACGCATACGGCGGCGGTGACATGTACCATACACCACGCTACTCTGTTTCAATCGGACCAAGGGACGTTATGCATGCGCGTGACCACCTTGAGAGACATGACCTTGGATACTGCGGCGGCTACAGCTCATGGGAGAGAATGATTTCACGTCTCCAGTGCTACGGCCCTGTATGCATGGAGGTTCCTGCTTCACTTTACCAGCTTACAAAGGGAACCATTTACATTAGCGAAGAGATGGCACGCCCGATCGAGCCGCTTGATTTCTACGCATTCTAAGTAAATTCATCCCTTTTTCTGAAGAGATTGCGAATTTTAAGTGTTATTTTTCTTCCAATGTCCGTCCCAAAAATCCGGGGCGGACTTTTGGGTATATTTGTCTCAAAACCCGATTGAATAATTAGGTGATTGGGATTATATTAATTCTATTATGAAAAACTAAATGCGCATGGGACGCATTAAAATACATTACTTACAAGGGAGACACACGATGAAGGCCATAATTAACACAAAGCTCGTCATGACAGACGGAATCATCTGGGACGGCGCTTTGACATTTGAAAACGGCAAAATTATCCAGGCTGACTGGGCAGAGAAGGTAAACATTCCCGCAGATGCAGAAATCATCGATGCAAAGGGACTTTACACAGCACCGGGCCTTATTGATATTCATAACCACGGTGGCGGAGACTGGCTTTTTGCTGAAAACCCGCTTTACTGTGCAAAATATTTCCTTAAGCACGGCGAAACAACCATTCTTCCAACCTTCTACCATAACCTCGATATGAACATGATGCTCGAGGGTGCAGCAAAGGTTAAGGAGGCATCTAAGTCAGGAGCAGGAAAGGCCATGGACGGACTCTATATGGAGGGACCATTCATGTGCCTTGAGGGCAGCTTCCAGAATGAGATGAAGTGGTCAGGTGCAGTCAAGGAGGAGGAGTTCACACAGCTTGTTGACGGCCTTGGCGACATGGTACGCGTATGGGCCATCGATCCAGACAGGGAAAACATCGAGGCATTCCTTAAGTATGCAAGGGAGAAGACTCCTGATGTAATCTTCGCACACGGACACTCAAGCTCCACATCTGAGGCAATCAGGGCCCTGGCACACTATGGAATTAAGGTAAAAACACACATTACAGACGCTGGCCAGTCAAAGGGACGTGCTCAGGGAACACCTGGAGCAGGCGGAGACCAGTACTGCCTCTATGAGCCTGATATGTACGCAGAGCTTATCTGCGATGAGAACGGCATTCACTGTCCTCCTGACCTTATCAAGATGATTGTAAGGACAAAGGGTGTTGAAAAGGTATGTCTTATCTCAGACTCAATGCCAAGCCGTACAAATTATAAGAATAATGAAGCGATGGGTATCTGGTGGGGACCGGACCTTAACTATGACGATGAGGGCAAGCTTGCAGGAAGCCGCATGACTCTTGAGAACGGTGTCCGCAACATGATGACACATACAGGCTACGGCCTCTGCCATGCAATCCGTATGGCTACGTATAACCCGGCAAAGCTTCTTGGTATCGAGAACCGTGTTGGAAGCCTTGCACCTGGAAAGACAGCAAACCTCATCATCATCGATGACATGGTACACATCAACCAGGTTTACCTCGAGGGTGAGCTTGCCGTAGAAGGCGGAGAGGTAATCATCTAAACATTGGCAGGCACAATTTCGAAAATCAAAGACGCATTTGTCCGCCATTACAGCAATAAGGAACGACTCTCGTTATCTGATATCAGACCATCGAGAGCCGTTTACTATATGGCCTATGCCATTGAGCTAATTCTCTTTGCGGTGAGGGGACAGTTCCTTCCCGTTGGCATGAAGGTATTTGGAATAAACGGCTGGACAGTAATTCACGTTGCCCATATGGTGGCATCGCTTGTTGTGATGCTTTTATGGTCGGAGCGGTTTAAACCGTTACTTCGGGGCTCGGCACTTGTGATGCTTCTCGGATTTATTCCTTATATTTTCCTCCCTGTTGGAATCCCAAGGTTCATCTTCGGATTAATTGGCTACATGGGACTTGGAGGAGTCGTTACGGGAGCACGCTGCGGCTATGCATTCGCATCAAATAACGCGGAGAGGCTTTTTGCGATTATCTTCATGTATTTTAGCGTAATGCTTGTAAGACTTGCGCGTTCACAGGGCTTCTCGGGAATACTGATGACGAGAAGCCTTCCCATACTTCTTCTTGTACTTCTCGTTTACTGTGTCTTTAAGTTTAGGGAAGAGGACTTTGAGGTTAGGGAAGAGGTTGGAAAAGAGGACGCTTCAGGACTTTACTGGGCATTTGCGTTCTTTATCGTATATTTTGCAGTCGACGGATATATTGGAGAGCTTATCGACAGCTCGATGAGAAGCGAGTATCTCTTTGTGATACTTGGAATAGCAATTACGGGAATACTGCTTGTGATCGTATTTACCGGAATCCGTTTCTCGACATGGCATCTTTGGAATATGTTCTTCCTCTTTGCCATAGGTATGGGAGTATTCGCACTGCTTGCACCGGCCTTAGGCTCGGTAAAGCCGCAGTATTTCTTCTGCGGACTCACATTCATGGGATGGCCGCTTTGTCTTTATACCCTTGGATGTGCGATGAGAAAATTTGCAAGCTATAAGCTTCTTAAAAGATGCACGCTCATCTATGTGCTTTTATCGCCATTAACAACACTTTCAAGTGACTGGATTGTGGCCTTTAAGCCGGAATACCTGCCGCACTGTACGCTTGTATTCATGCTGGTCGTTACAATTCTTATGCTTATGCTTTCGCCGATAAGCTATAAGCAGCTCTTTACGGCCATGTGGATTTCAGATATCTACAAGACCGATATGAATAAGATTATCGAAAAGGTCGAGACAGTTGACAGGTTTGAAAACTACGACCTTACCCCAAGACAAAAGGAGGTTGCAGCGCTTTTACTTGCTGCAAAGACAAGGCGTCAGATAGCGGGAGAGCTTGGACTTTCCGAGTCTACCGTCAAGATGCATACATCAGACCTCTACAAGCGTCTTGGCATCAACAGTAAGGCGGAGCTTTTTAAGATTTTTGGAGTTGATGACATCGCGGATACGGAAGAACACGACGCGTGAGAATTACATTGGATTAATCGTCACTAAGAAGTAACTTAATAACAATTTACATGGGCGTGTGAAAAAACGAAAGTTTTTTCATACGTCCTTTTCTTTTTGTGGATAA
>JAUNDA010000012.1 GCA_030526295.1 Eubacteriales bacterium | reverse complement strand
TTTATCCACAAAAAGAAAAGGACGTATGAAAAAACTTTCGTTTTTTCACACGCCCTTTTCTGATGTTATAAGTAAGATGCAGAGATATTTAGAGATATAGGACAAATAGGGTTGGTTTACGGCAGAATAAATGAAACTATGATTTGAGTACGTAAAATCTTATCGCAATTACGTTAATTATTTCATTGTTTCAAATTTATGCTGTTTATTAGCGCTTAAGTTACAGCAGGCTTGGGGAGTTAAGACTTATTAATACGTAATTTGATGATAGTTAGGTGTATGTTACGGATTAGGACTCAAAATATCAAAGCCAATTTACGGATTAAATACACAAGTTGATTATTTGGATACGTAACAGGATTATTTATTTACGTTTTTTTAGAAAAGAATTGGATAATAAGCCGTAAACACAGTCGATGGTGTACTGGTCTTTGGTACAAAAAAAGCGGCTCACATCACTGTGAACCGCTTTTAAATGCCTCAGGCCAGAATCGAACTGGCGACACATGGATTTTCAGTCCATTGCTCTACCAACTGAGCTACCGAGGCATGTGAGCGAGAGGGGACTCGAACCCCCGACAACCGGATTAAAAGTCAGGTGCTCTACCGACTGAGCTACTCGCCCATCTTCCATACGGAATAATGCTTGTAGACAAGCCAAGTAATAATAGCACACGCTGCGACTTTCGTCAATAGATTTGGGCAATTTGGCACCATGCCCGTTTTTATTAAAAATGATGTAAAAATTAATTTTCCCTACCAATAAGTTTATGTATTTGTAAATTGTAATGCTGTTAAAAAAATGGTAAACTGATACGAGTATAAGTGTAACTATGCGCTTTTATCATCATGAGGTGTTTTTAATCACGGTGAGAGAGATGGACAGAAGAAAAACCAGAAGAAAAAGACAGAGTGCGATAAAGGAAACCTTCAGTATGGTCAATACCATACTGCTTGTTGTGATTGCAGCTGCAATAGTTGCCTTTGTTGTATTTTTTATAAAGGGACAGATGAATGGCGGTGCTGAAAGGGAGACATCATTCCTTTCGGGACTTTTTGGTGACCACAGGGAGTCACAGGGCGAAACGACAGAGATTGTAATTGAAACCGAGGCAGAGACCCTGGCGGATGGCATTAATAAATCAAAGGACGGAAGCCTTTATTTCCTTAAGAACGGCGAGAGGCTTACCAATACATGGATTGACCATGAGGGAAAGCTGTACAGGGCTGATTCCAACGGATTCCTTATTACCACCGAAAGCAGTGAGGGAGCATATAATTACATATATACACCTTCAGGCGAGGTAAAGAGCATAAGGTATAACCCAAGCTACTCTGCAGGTGATTCACGTACCGAAAATGACAGGCTTGAGGCGGGACTTACAAGTGCCCAGACAATGGGTGAGCTGTCTCTTATCATGTATAAGCGTAAAACTGACAACTATTCCCATAAGCTCGGTGGAGATAAAGCACCACAGTATACCTCAGGCGGAAGCCTTCAGATTGCAGGTGATTATATCTACTGGCTTCCATGGGTAAGGGATCCCGATGAGATGGAGGCTACCGTTAACGGAAGACTTTTCAGGATGAAACCTGGCGAGGAAAAGAGACAGGTGTTAAGCGAGAATGTTCTCGGCTTCAAGGTTCTTGAAACAGAAAACGGAACTGTCATTTACTACTATGACAACTTTATGCACAGGGCAGAGGAACAGGCGTTTAAGGATGACGAATTTGTCATGACCTTTACAGAGGACATGGAATATGTTGTTTCACTCGGAACCGACGGCAAGCTCTACCTTATGACTAAGAACGGATACCCGGTAACGATGGAGACAGAGGCCTTTAAGGCTAACGGTTTCTATTATGCCCTTAATGCAAAGGGAGAGATTACCTTTGTAAGGGAGGAGAAATATACAGTTATTGACGGATGCCGTTACAGCATCGCAAGCCAGAACGTATTTGGAACAATGAGGTCCTGCGTTGTAAGAAAGGGTCTCGATGGAAAGGAATACATCATATCAGGTGACTTTGAGGGTACAGGCGGAAACATGTATGTCAATCCGTATGACGGATTCATCTACGCCGAGCATACCACACAGTCGGGTGCATGTGAGATTCTAAAGATTTCACCGGATGGTGACATTGATATCCTTAGCGGAAGTACGACTCAGGCGGATTCTCTGAGGCTTGTGGGCTTTGCAGACAGTAAGGTATTTGCAAAGAAGATATCAGGTGGCACATCGGAAATTATTGTTTATGATTCGATGCTTTCATCGGCACTTACAATTGCGGTTGAACCAAAGCCATATGGCGAACAGGAGACAACGGCAGCAGGCCCCGGCATGGGTCCTGGCGATGCAACTGGCCCGGGATCACCATCATATGGCCCTGGTTCCGAGATGATAACAGGTCCGGGACAGGCACAGCCACAGACACAGCCGCAGACACAAAGCTTTACACAGCCTGAAACACAGAGCTATGGCCCTGGTTCGCCTATGCAGGTACAGATTCCTGACGAACCGGTCACAGTATCGCCATAACAAAGGGCAGTGCAATTCATAAACCAGAAAATATGGGAAAGATTTACTTAATTATGGGAAAATCGGCATCCGGAAAGGATACCATATATCAGAAGGTACGCGAGAGGAATAAAAAACTCCTCTCGTATGTTGCTTATACCACACGCCCCATGCGTGACGGGGAGACTGAGGGTGTCGAGTATCATTTCGTAAATCCCGAAAGAATTGAAAGGGCAAGGGAAGAGGGCCGCCTTATTGAGTCGAGGACATATTCAACTGTTTACGGACCTTGGACATATGCCACAATTGATGACGGACAGATAGATGCCTCAAGGGGTGATTATCTGGTGCCTGGAACACTCGAAAGCTACATAAGCCTGAGGGACTACTTCGGACCGGAGATGGTATATCCCATATATGTGGAGGTTGAGGACGGACTGAGACTTAAGCGTGCCATAGCCAGGGAGGAAAAGCAGGAGGTGCCGAAGTATGCCGAGATGTGCCGTCGTTTTCTCACGGATTCGGAGGACTTTTCGGAGGAAAAGCTTAAGGCAGCAGGCATAACAAGAAGGTTTGAAAACAACAGTCTTGAGGAATGCGTAAACGAAATAGTTGAATGCATTGCCGGAAGCAGCAGATAATGAATTAACGGTTTTAGCCGTTTACATAGACGGATAAAGGGTATGCTCGGAAACAGGGAACAGTTAAGCATAATAGAAAATATGGCTCATTCGGGCAATGTCCCGCATGCCATCATGATTACAGGCGAGCAGGGAATGGGAAAAAAGACACTCGCCGAGGCTTTTTGTGTTGCTTTGTTTGGCGGGAGCGAGAAGGATAAAAAAAGAATTCTTGAGCGTAACTTCCCTGATATTATCAGGGTGACCCATGAAAAGCCGGCAGTAATAAGCGTAGATGACATCAGGGATCAGATTACTGATACAGTGACGATAAAGCCATATGAGAGTGGCTTCAAGGTATATATAGTTGATGAAGCGGAAAAAATGAACCAGTATGCACAGAATGCGCTTCTTAAAACCCTTGAAGAGCCACCGGAATATTGCATTATTATAATGCTTGTCACAGATGACCGTATGATGCTTGATACCATAAGGTCAAGAAGCATGAAATTAAACCTCTATCCGGTGCGGGAGGATGAAATCGCGGGATTTCTTCTTGAGCAGGGAATTGATGAGGAAGTGGCAAGGATTGCGGCCGCCTTTTCAGGAGGAAATACCGGAAGGGCAATAGGCCTAAGCGAAAGCGAGGAATTTAAGGACAATTACAAAAGGGTTGTCAACATATGCAAAAACATTTCACGTATGGAGGGTGCGGCAATAGTGGGGTTGGCCGAGGAGACGGTCAATGAGTGCGATAACCTGCAGGAATTTTTCGATATGGTGGAGATTTGGTACCACGATGCACTCAGGTTAAAAAGCACGGGCTCCGTTGAGGGAGTGAGATTTAAGGGAGAACTCAACGCATTAAAGGCTACACAGGGAGTGGGTAACACGGCTGTGATTACGGAGGCGTGTGAGCAGTGCAGGAGGAGGCTTCGTTCCAATGTGAATAAGGAGGCATCGCTTATGCACCTCTTTTTCGTAATGAAGGATGCGAAAAACAGATTCTGAGGCCTGGGTAAAGCCATCGGGATTTGAATATATAAAGAACAGATTTTCATTTGTTTTGAATAAAGACCCTGGAGAGGGTCGGAAAACAATACTACAAACAGTTAAAGGAAACAGATAGATGACAAATGTAATTGGCGTAAGATTTCGCCGAGCAGGAAAGATATATTATTTTTCACCGGGAGAGGACAGCTTCAGGGCCGGTGAGCATGTAATTGTAGAGACCGCAAGGGGCATCGAATATGGAGATGTAATGAGGGGCAATCACGAGGTGCCGGACGAGCTGGTTGTTCAGCCGCTTAAGACAGTACTCAGGAGGGCTTCCGAGGAGGATACCGAGCACGAGCTTGATAACAGGGAAAAGGAAAAGGAAGCCTTCAAAATATGCAAGGAGCGCATCGTTAAGCACGGACTTGAGATGAAGCTCATCAGCTGTGAGTTCACATTTGACAACTCAAAGGTTCTTTTCTATTTCACGGCGGACGGCAGGGTTGATTTCAGGGACCTTGTAAAGGATCTGGCTTCACAGTTTAGGACAAGAATTGAGCTAAGACAGGTCGGAGTTCGTGACGAGACAAAGATGCTTGGTGGCCTTGGCTCATGCGGAAGACCGCTTTGCTGTGCCTCATACCTCAATGACTTTGTTCCTGTATCAATTAAGATGGCAAAGGAACAGAATCTTTCACTTAACCCTGTTAAGATTTCAGGTGTTTGTGGAAGACTTATGTGCTGTCTTAAGAATGAGGAGGAGGTTTATGAGGAGCTTAATAAAAAGCTTCCTGCAGTCGGAGACGTTGTTGAATCAAAAGACGGTATCAGGGGCGAGGTTCACTCGGTAAGCATCCTTAAGCAGCTCGTAAAGGTTGTCGTTGAGACAGGAGACGAGAGGGAAATCATGGAGTTCAAGGCCGATGATCTTCATATCAGAATGAAGAGAAGGGAAAAGAACTTAAGAAGACAGGAAGAATTAAGGGACGCTGAGCTTGAAAGGCTTGAAAAGTGCGAGGCATGTGACAAGTGCAGAAAGAATGACAGGCATTGCCATGAACAGGAGTCTGTCCAGGCAGATGAGGCTGAAGCAGGTTCAACCGGCAAAAAGAGACACGACAGAAGAAACAATAAGCCTGCAAGAAATAACGAAAATGCGTCAAATAATGAGCAGCCGTCAGCTGGTGAGGCAGGATATGACAACGCTTTGGCCGATGCTTCTTTAAATTCCCCAGCAGGCTCCATGGACATAGAGACCCAGGGTGAAGAGTCTCAGCAGGAGGGCAGAAACAAAAGAAGAAGAAACCGTAACGGAAGGAAAAACCATGAGCATGCTGATGGAGCAGCTACACCGGAGAACGGAAACAACGGTGACAAGGCAGCCTCAGGACAAAATGAAAGCGGCAGCTCAAATGGTAAAAACAGAAACCGTAACGGTAATAAAAACAGAAACCATCAGGGCAGGGCTAATGCAAACCAGGATGGTGTAAATGCAACAAACGGGGAAAATGGTGCAGAGGGCGGAAATGGCAGAAACGGTAATCATAACCACCGCCGCAACAGAAACCATAACAGAAGGCCAAAACAGAATGAGTCTGAGAATTGATGACCTCAATATAAAAGGATACAGGGTAATCCAGAATACTGATGCATTCTGCTTCGGTATGGATGCAGTGCTGTTGTCTGATTTTGCAAAGGTAAAAAAGGGAGAAACGGCCATCGACCTCGGAACGGGAACCGGCATCATTCCGATTCTTCTCGAGGCAAAGACCGAGGGCAGCCATTTTACAGGTGTCGAAATCCAAGAGGAGATGGCTGAGCTTGCCAGACAGTCGGTTGAGCTTAACGGACTTTCTGAAAAAATCGACATCATAAATGCAGACCTTAGAAGCCTTCAGGAAAATGAGGATATTAAGAAAAAGGGTTTGAACGAAGACGGGACTCAGGGACAGGTGCTGTTTGATGTGGTCACATCAAATCCGCCATACATGCGTGCAAATAACGGAGAACACAGCCCGTCTGACACAAAGGCGATAGCAAGACACGAGGTTATGTGCAGCCTGAATGATGTCTGTGAGTGTGCATCCAGGCTTCTTAAAACAGGAGGAAGGTTTTATCTTGTGCACAGGCCATTAAGAACCCCTGAAATCATTGAGGCACTTAAAAAGTCAAGGCTTGAGCCAAAAAGGATGCGCTTTGTCCATCCCTTTAAGGATAAGGAAGCAAACATGGTTCTTATCGAGGCTGTAAAGAACGCACGTCCGGAGTGCCGTATAGAGGCACCGTTAATTGTGTATGAGACACCGGGAGTGTATACAGAGGAAATTCACCGTATATATGAGTCGCATTAAGTGACGGGAAAAGACAGAGAAACAATAATACAATGAGTGACAGCAGGGAATTGACAGGTAAATTAAGCATAGTGGCAACACCTATCGGTAATCTTGGGGATATGTCCCCAAGAGCTGTTGAGGCACTTAAAAATGCCGATATCATCGCGGCTGAGGATACAAGAAACTCAATAAAGCTCCTAAATCACTTTGATATAAAGGTTCCGATGGAAAGCTATCATGAGTTTAATAAATACGATAAGGCAGATGAACTTGTTGCAAAGCTTAGCGATGGAAAAAACATTGCCATTATAACAGATGCCGGCACACCGTGTATTTCGGACCCGGGTGAAATCCTTGTGGATAAATGCCACGAGGCGGGTATTCCTGTCACATCGGTTCCGGGACCATCTGCGGTCATTACGGCGCTGACGCTTTCCGGTCTTTCCACAAGACGCTTTATCTTTGAGGGATTTCTTCCTGCAAGGAAACAGAAAAAGGAAAGGGAAAAAGTATTGTCTAGTCTTATAAACCAGACTGCGACGATGGTTCTCTATGAGGCTCCGCATCATCTTACTGATACATTAAAGGACCTTGCGGCGATTCTTGGTGAGGACAGGAGAATAGTTCTCTGCCGTGAGATGACAAAGCTTCATGAGGAGGTTGTAAGGACGACACTGGGAGAAGCGGTTTTCATGGAGCCAAGGGGCGAATATGTGCTTGTCATAGAGGGCAAGGACGAAACGCAGGTTAAAGAGGAAAAGGAAGCCTTGATGTCAGAGATGACAATCGAGGAGCATATGGATATGTACCTCAAAAAGGGAATGGATAATAAAAGTGCCATGAAGGCAGTGGCCAGGGACAGGGGACTGCAGAAGCGTGACATTTATAATTATTTAAATAATACCGGAGAAAAATGATTTAGTCTTTTGGGACGGATATATTCTGCCGATAAAAAATAAAATCAAATTCACATCAAGGAGAAGACATAAAAAATGAATGTATTGATTTTTATAGTACAGGTTGTGTTAATAGTAGGTCTTATTGCACTGGTGGCATACCTTATTGAAAAGAACATGTATGCCAAGAGGAACATGCCGATGCCGGGACTTACAACAAAGAAAATCACAATGATCGGCCTGTTTTCAGCAGTCAGCGGAGTTTTAATGCTTTTTGAAATGCCGATGCCATTCGCACCGCCATTCTATAAGGTTGATATTTCAGAGGTACCGGTGCTTATTCTCACATTCGCATACGGCCCTGTTTCGGGTATCATCTGTGAGATGTTAAAGGTATTCATCAAACTGATTATCAAGGGAACAACAACTGCATTTGTTGGAGATTTTGCAAACTTCATCGTAGGCGCAAGCTTCATTATTCCGGCAGGTATCATCTATGTTCAGAAGAAGACAAAGAAGCAGGCTATTATCGCATGTGTCGTAGGAACACTTGTCCTTACAGTGTTTGGTTCAATGCTCAATGCGGTTTACCTCATTCCAAAGTTTGCAGAACTTTACGGTATGCCGATAGACGCAATCGTAGGCATGGCAACAGCCATCAACCCTGCAGCAAATACAGTGAACAAGCTTGTTCTTATGTGCGTTGTACCGCTTAACCTTGTTAAGGGTGCAGTTGATACATTCATTACAATCCTTCTTTACAAGAAGCTTAGCATCATTCTTAAGAAGTAATACTGCTTCCAAATGCTGCGGAGGCTTATGGAAGGGACATTAGGAGACTTATGCAAATGGCAATGTTACTGCAAAAAGTCTGAATATCTGTTATAATTAAGCTTTACGCGGTATAACTGATAAAGAAAAAAGATATCAAGGAGCATACTTAATGAAGAAACTTACATATTTACTGATGGCAGCAATGCTTGTCATGGCATTGGCTGGCTGCAGTAAGTCAAATATCAGCATAAAGGAAAATGGTGATGAAAAGGCCACAGAGCAGACTTCACAGCAGGTGGCTGAGACACCAATAGCTACTGTCGAGTATGTGATACCCGAGGGCGCAAAGGGACCGTCAGACGGAATAATAAATGGTGATAAATATGCCAGCTACCCGGATGACAAAAAGCCGAAGGATACAGAAAACATGATTCAGGTCAGCTATTTCTACATTACGGGAAGCGGTCTTAATGAGGACGTTGATGTAATCTATGAGCCTGAGTGCACTGCTGAAAATCTTACGGCACTGCTGATAAAGGATGGAACACTTGCCACAACAACAGTACTTGTTTCATTTACTGATAACGGTGACGGCACTGCTGTAATTGAATTTAATGAGCTTACAGGTGCATATGAAAAGGCAACGGAGGATCAGCTTGCACAGGCTGTTGCAAATACAATCTGCGATAACCTTGCAATTGACATGGTTACCGTAAAGGCTGGTTCGGATTCATTCGGACCGCTTGAATATAACTATTAAGATTATCATCCCGTTTTTGGTTTTCTTAAGACGGGTTCTGTACCGGAGCCGCCTGGCCCGGCACCAAAATGATTTGAACAAAGA
This sequence comes from Eubacteriales bacterium, assembly GCA_030526295.1. Classification (GTDB taxonomy): domain Bacteria; phylum Bacillota; class Clostridia; order Lachnospirales; family Lachnospiraceae; genus Avilachnospira. The sequence continues at coordinate 29,783 of JAUNDA010000012.1, read as the reverse complement.
GGGAGACAGATATGAAGGGTTACAGAGAGAATAAACCTTATTACATTACAACGGCTATTGCCTATACATCGGCTAAGCCGCATATCGGAAATACATATGAGATCGTGCTCGCAGACTCGATTGCACGTTTCCGCCGCGCCGAGGGTTATGACGTTCGTTTCATGACAGGTACAGATGAGCACGGTCAGAAGATCGAGGACAAGGCAAAGGCAGCAGGTGTTACACCACAGGCTTATGTTGATGATGTTGCCGGAACAATCAAGAATATCTGGGACCTCATGAACACATCATATGACAAGTTCATCCGTACAACCGACCCCTACCATGTAGGACAGGTTCAGAAGATGTTCAAGAAGATGTATGCAAAGGGAGACATCTACAAGGGATCTTATGAGGGATGGTACTGCACACCATGTGAGTCATTCTGGACAGAGAGCCAGCTTGTAAACGGAAACTGCCCTGACTGCGGAAGACCTGTACAGAAGGCAAGCGAGGAAGCATATTTCTTTAAGATGAGCAAATATGCAGACCAGCTTATTGAATATATCAATACACATCCTGAGTTCATCCAGCCCGTATCACGTAAGAACGAGATGATGAACAACTTCCTTCTTCCGGGACTTCAGGACCTCTGCGTATCACGTACATCCTTTAAGTGGGGTATCCCGGTTGATTTCGATGACAAGCATGTAGTTTATGTATGGCTTGACGCCCTTACAAACTATATCACAGGCCTTGGCTGGAACTGCGACGGTGAGCCGACAGACGAGGGCAAGGCATATGCTGCAAGCGAGACAAAGGACACAGAGGGCCGCACAACAGGTGATGACCTCTATGCAAAGTACTGGCCGGCAGACCTTCACCTTATCGGTAAGGACATCATCCGTTTCCATACAATTTACTGGCCGATTTTCCTTATGAGTCTTGGTGAGCCGCTTCCAAAGCAGGTATTCGGACATCCATGGCTCATGATGTCAGACGGAAAGATGAGTAAGTCAAAGGGCAATGTTCTTTATGCAGACACACTCGTTGATTTCTTCGGTGTTGACGCAGTAAGATACTTCGTTCTTCACGAGATGCCGTTTGAGAACGACGGAGTTGTAAGCTGGGATCTCATGATCGAGCGATTCAACTCAGACCTTGCAAACATTCTCGGAAACCTCGTTTCACGTACAATCTCGATGACTAACAAGTACTTTGGCGGAATCGTTGAGACAAATGGTGAAGAGGATGATCCGGATGACGATCTTATCTCAACAATCCTTCAGTGCTGTGAAAAGGCTGAGGAGAAGATGGATGAGCTTAGGGTTGCTGATGCAATCACAGAGATTTTTGGTATCTTCAGAAGACTCAACAAGTATATCGACGAGACAATGCCATGGGCACTTGCAAAGGATGAGTCAAAGCAGGAGAGATTAAAGACTGTTCTTTATAACCTCACAGAGGGTATCACAATCGGCGCAAGCCTTCTTGAGAGCTTCATGCCGGATACATCAGCTAAGATCTTAAAGATGCTTGGTACTGAAAAGAGAGAGCTTCAGGATATGGACACATTCGGTATGTATCCAAACGGCAATAAGGTTACTGATGCTCCGGAGATGCTTTTTGCAAGACTTGACCCGAAGGTTGTCCTTGATAAGGTGGCAGAGATGTTCCCTCCGAAGGAAGAGCCAAAGGCTGAGGAATCAAAGGAAGAGAAGAAGGAGGCAGCAGAGCCTGCAAAGCTTACACATAAGCCGGAGATTACATTTGACGACTTTGCAAAGGTTGAGCTTCGCGTGGGCGAAATCATCGCATGCGAGGAGGTTCCTGGTTCAAAGAAGCTTCTTAAGGAAACTATCAGCTTCGGTTCCGAGACACGTACAGTTCTTTCAGGTATCAAGAAGTGGTACAAGCCTGAGGATATGGTTGGAAAGAAGGTTGTTGTTGTAATGAACCTCGCTCCAAGAAAAATCGCAGGCTTTGAGTCACAGGGCATGGTTGTTGCCGCTGAGTCACCGGATGGAGAGATGATTTCACTTCTTACAACAGACCTTAAGGACATTCCGGCAGGCAGCGAGATCGGTTAAGCTCAATGGGGCTAAATGCCCACTTGGGTTGTGGTGTTATATATTCGGATTGCTCCGTGCTTCGCACTCTCACAATCCTCACAACCATTCGCATATCGCGGGACTAAAGTCCCACTTTTATGCTCATACTTTGGCGGCCTGAAATTTGCATTCGCCTATGGCAGATCAGGACCCGCTTCAATGCTCATGTTTGTGCCGAGTCATTCGGCCCTTAGCCCTCATATGAGCGAGCTCAATCGGGCTAAGAACCTCTGACACTATATAACATATGGCAAATACACTTCAGTTTAAAACACGTAAATTCAGGGGATTATCAGGCAATCAGTTAAAAATGATTGCCTTTTTCCTTATGCTTTTTGACAGCATCGGATTCATGCTTATCATGAACGGCCGTCTATACGGTCTGAACCCCGAGTACTGGATGATGGCAATTTCCTCCCCGGAGGGCTCGAAGTGGTATCTCATTGCGAGAATAATGCGCTTCGTTGGAAGGCTGGCATTCCCGATATTTGCTTACTTTATCGTTGAGGGATACATAAATACCCAGAGCGTAAGTAAGTACATAATCCGAATGGGATTGTTTGCAGTTATCTCCGAGGTGCCGTTTGACCTTGCGTGCTTTGGAACATATTTTTACCCGGGCTATCAGAATGTGCTTTTCACATATTTCATATCGTTAATTGCACTTGACTGCCTCAACAAACTCAAAAATACACCCGCTGCAATTGTATGGCAGGTAATAGTGGCGGGTATGTTCTGCTTTATTGCTTACAGCATGAAGAGCGATTACAATGCGCTCGGCGTTGCGCTTATCTGTGTGATGTGGATGCTGAGACATAACAGGAAGGTAAGGCACATCGCCGGAGTTGTCATTTCGGTTCTTGAAAGCATCGATTATTTCGGAATTTCGGCATTGTCGTTTTTCCTGCTTCATATGTATAACGGTGACCGCGGACACGTTCCGCTCAAGTACTTTTTCTACATAATGTATCCGGCACACATGGCGCTTTTCTATTTACTCGTGCGCCTTGCAACCGGATGATGGGTGACATTAGATATAAGTCAGGAGTGTCTAAGAAAGTCATTGAAGCAATAATCAGCCTCATAGAAAGTAGATAGGTGAATTATGATTGAGGATAAAAGGATTTCCATTGAAAAACAGCATGCTTTAAAGGCACTAGATGAATTAAATAAAGATGAGTTTGATTCGATGCTTGAAAAGGGTTATTCGGAAGCTGTTGAAGGAAGAGGTGTTGAACTTAGTGCTTCGATGAATGGAATCAGAAAAGAACTAAATAAGAAATAATAAAAACAAGGAGCTGCATTGCAGCTCCTTAAATTTTGTCTTTTTAATAATTCAGGTTTATTGTGGTTTAGATTAGATTACCTGCTCGCCGTTTTTGAATACAGCGCTTACATTGATTTTGTCATCGATTATGATGAGGTCGGCCTTCATGCCTTCCTTTATCTCGCCTCTGTCTGTAACACCGATTGCAGTTGCCGGGTTGGCTGTTGCCATTCTTACTGCCTCAACGATTCCTGCACCTGTGTGCTTCATCATGTTTCTAACAGCTGAAGCAAGGTTAATCTTTGAGCCTGCAATCTCACCTGTCCAGTCGAAGTTGATGTCTGTTACTCCGTCATAGCCCTCAGGAACTGGACCGTCAGCTGCATATGCATCAGAGATGAGGATGAGCTTGTCATCACCCTTTACCTTACGTGCAAGCTTAAGCATATATGGGTCTACATGGATTCCAAACTCGTCAACGATAAGCTCGGCATACATCTCGTCGTGAAGAAGCACTACCTCGTCAGGACCAACGCCTACGATTTCAACATCCGGCCATCTGTGAACCTTGCCTGTTGCATCTGTGAAGTGTGTTCCAATCTTAAGTCCGTACGGGATGAGTGCCTCGCACTGCTCAGGTGCTGCCTCAGAGTGTGCTACGGAAAATACAGCATTTGGGTTTGCCTCTCTTACAGCCTTTACATAGTCAAGAATTCCCTCTCTCTCGGGAGCTACGCAGTAAACAACGGCGAAATCTTTAGCCTCATCAACGATAGGCATGAACTTTTCAGGGTCAGCCTTATCCTTCCACGGGCAATGCTCCTTATCGCATCCAAACTTCGGATTGAGATACGGTCCCTCGAGATAAACGCCCTCGATATTGACGGTATTATTCTTTGCCTCCTTCATCTGCTTGATGGCTGCTACATACTGCTCGGTATTCATGCTGAAGTAAAGAGCCGGATATACGCTTGTTGTACCATGCTCAAGATGATATTTCGCACACTCCTCTGGTGCTTCCATAAAGAATTTCCTGTCACTTGCATGTGTATGGATGTCGATGAATCCCGGGGCAAGGTATTTGCCCTCTACATCAACATATGCGAAATCCCTCGCAATCGGGAAATCCTTACCTACTCTTGTGATGACTCCGTCCTCTACTAAAAGAGCACCGTTCTCGATTATTTCGTTCTTTAAAACGATGTTTGCATTAATAAAAGCTGTTTTCAATTTCCTACCCCTCGTTATATAAAATGTTTGTGTTTACTGATTCTTTTAAACCCTGAGCTCTGGTCTTACCTCGTCAAGCATCTCTCCCTTAAACATTACCTGCTTAACGCTAAACCTCTCATCTACAAAGATGATGTTTGCAAATTTTCCTGCATCGATTGAACCATAGTCATCGTAGAGGTTAAGAGCCTTTGCCGAGTTTGTGGAGCCTGCCTTAAAGCCGACCCTTACATCTGCGCCTGTGTTTGCCATAAAGTTTGCTACACTTTGTGCTGCGACAAGACGGCTTCCTGAGAGCTCACCCTTTTCATTGAAGTTAAGGTCCTTTGCACTCTTTGGATCCTCAGGCGGATAATCCTCCGGGTTTAGCTTTCCTTCGCTACCCGTTGCATCCGATATACAGATGATGTAATCCTCGCTCGCTGCCCTGTAGGTCTGCCTTATTGATACAGGTCTTACGTGGAGGCTTCTTGAGTCACATATAAGCTCATAGTAGAGTCCCGGTATGCTAAGTACGATGTCCGATACACACTCCTGCGGGTCGCCTGTAAAGCTGAATACTGTTTCATCGGCACCCTTATAATTTCCCATTGCATCAAAAAGATGAGTTACTATTTTTGCACCGTTCTCAACACCCCTGTAAATACTTTCGGGGTCGGCCCTTGTATGGCCGATATCGGGAATTACCTTATATTTCTTAAGGACCTCCTCCATTCGTTTTCCATGGGGCATCTCAGGGGCATATGTACAGTGAAGTACATTTTTTCCTGCCCTTTCAAAAATCTCGCTGCAAAGCTCCTCCGAAAACTCCCATGTGAGCTGCGAGTTGGCTCCGTTTAACGGATTCGTGAACGGACCCTCAAAGTGGATACCGACAATGCTTGTGTCTCCCTTCTTTATTGCTGCGTTGCACTGGTCAATTACGCTTATAAAGTCTTCCTTTGAGAGATTGTAGGCTGCCGATGGTGTAATCTGTGTCGTGCCGTGCTTAAGGTGGCAGAGAGCTGTGGCCCTGGCGTTATCCGTTACATCAAAAGCCTCACCATACTGCTTGTAGCCGTGAACGTGCTGGTCGAAAAGGCCTGGTCCGACATATAAGCCGTCGGCGTCAATTATCTCGGCACCCTCGGGGATACATACCTCCTCGCCTGAGGCGATGATTCTGTCCTTATCAACAAGAACAACGCCATATGTTATTCTGTCCGGAAATACGAGCTTTCCGTTTACAATCGCTTTCATTTATTCTCCTTATACAAAAGTTCCATTTGCTATTTCTGTTTATAAAAATGCATTAAGGAGCCTGAATTATTCTTTAAATACTTATCCTGGAGGTTATTCCTCTGTGTCCTCGAGGTCTGCCTCTCCCTCAGGCTGGAGCTTGTAAATCCATGAGTATGAATCAACATTCAGGAACTCATTGAACATCTGAGCTGCCGCACCAAGCGGGAGAAGTGATTCCATTTCCTCATTTACAACAACCTGATAGTCCCTGAGGTAAACAAGTGTATTTCTTCTGAGAATCGATTTGATTTCATTAATAAAGAAATCACCAAGCTGTGTGAGCGAGCCGTAGAGTACTACCGACTCCGGATTAAGGACGTTTACGATATTTGCGATTGCGGCACCGATTCGTCTTGCTGACTCCCTGACATAATGCTCACAGAGGATATCGCCCATATCAAGGCCCCTCCTTACATCCTGTACGGTGAGTGGTTTGTCAGGATCGTGGAAATCAAGAAGAGCACTGTATGCACCGTTCTTAAGTGCCTCACTGATGTTTTTCCTGATATATGGGAATGCGGCATCTGCCTCAACGCAGCCAGTCTTGCCGCAGTAGCACATGCTTCTGTTTTCAGCACCGAAATTGATTGTTGTATGTCCGAATTCCCCGGCTCTTCCCTGGAAGCCCTTTACAACCTCGCCGTTACACATGATTGACATTCCAAGACCGTTTGAAATCTCGACACAGATGAAATCCTGCTTGCCCTTTGCGGTGCCATAGTGCTGCTCAACGAGTGCTGGAAGCATCATTGCACTGAAGTTCTTGACAGGGATATCCACCATCTTTTCAAGCTTAGACTTAAGCTCCATGTGTCCCCAGTCAATGAAACGGTCATAAATCTTTGGAAGAGTTGTTGCAAAGCCAAAGTGTGCCTCGTCAAAGAGAGGGTCTGCAAGACCGATTCCCACAACGTATCTTTCGGGATGAGCCTTTATTAATCCCATAATTTTTTCTACGATGATGTCGGCAAGCCTGTCATCTGGTGAGTCAGTGATATCGGTATCGACTCTTTCAACAATCACACCGTCTGTCTGTGAAAGAACGTATGATACGTGGTTAAATGAGAGAAGGACTCCGACTGCACAAAGCCTTGCACTGTTTAACTCAAGAAGCACCCTTCTTCTGCCGGGACCTGTTGAGAGTGAACCTCTTTCAACGACGAGCTGGTCATCTATGAGCTCCTTTGTGAGTTCGCTGATTGAAGCCGGTCTGTAATCGGTATATTCGGTAAGCTTTTTTCTGCTTATCGGTCCGAGATGGTTAATCAGGTTAAGTAATGTATTTCGTTTTAAAAGATGATAATCTGTCTGCATAGACAATCTCCCTTCAAATATTTAAAGGCAGTTCCCCAGGCTACATAAGGAGCCCTTTATGCCGTTTTTGGTATTTCATGTTTTTACATCATATATTATAAGCATTTTTTACGAAAACGAAAGTAATATATTAGTGTTTTGTATAAATAGCCAAAGCCTTTATTTTCTTTTTGTAAAAAATGACCGATGTATTCCCTTTGACTTTTGAAATAGCGGGTGATAAATTAGATATGGTTAAATTTCCAAATTATGACAAAACATGGCGAAGGGGTTGTTTTAGTACCAAATTTTCGATTTCGGTATTTTTGTCATTATAAGAGCTTATTAAAATTTTAAACACAAGGATATATAACAAGGAAAAAGTGAGGTAACAAAATGGCAGTTTTAAAGGCAGGCTTTGCAAGGGTAAACATTACCCCGATGATAGGCATCGGTATTTCAGGATATTTTAAGCCAAGGACAAGTGAGGGAGTTCTCGATGAGCTCGAGGCCAATGCACTTGCAGTTGAGATAGACGGTGTTAAGACAGTTCTCATCGCAGTTGATAACTGTGGAATGAAGGAGGACTTCATCGACCCTGTAAGATATGACATTGAGAAGAAGCTCGGTGTTCCTTATGCAGGAAGCTTCATTGCGGCTACTCATTCACATACAACCTGTTATGTAGGTGAGGTTGCAGAGGGTGCAGACCCGCAGCTTATTGCCGAGTATACAGAGTATCTTCACAAAAAGCTCGTTGATGCGGCACGCATCGCACTTGATGACCTTAAGCCCGCACGTATGGGCTTTGCAGTAAGCAAGGCTGAGGGTATCGCCTTTGTAAGACGTTATATCATGAAGGACGGTTCAGTCCAGACTAACCCGGGAGTTAACAATCCGGACATCGTAAGTCCTGTTGGACAGATTGATGATGCTGTCAATGTGCTTCGTTTTGACAGAGAGGGTGCTGAAACAATCGTGCTTGCAAACTTCGGATGCCATCCTGACGTTGTAGGCGGCAACAAGTTCTCAGCTGACTGGCCGGGCTTCTTCCGTCGTCGTTTTGAAAAGGCAGAGGATAATGTAAAGTGCCTCTTCTTTAATGGCGCAGAGGGAGACATCAACCATGTTAATGTTCATCCTAAGGGCGGTGACTTCAATGACATGTTCAATGATTTCGATGACGTATCACGTGGATACGGCCATGCAAGACACATGGGTAATGTTGTTGCGGCAGCAGTTCTCAGTGTTTATGACAAGGTTGAGTACGTAGAGCCGGAAAAGATTGCCTTCATCCAGAAGACCATCGAGATTCCTGTAAATAAGCCAAATCCTGAGGCTAACAGCCTTCCTGGAAGAAAGTATATAGAGCCGTCAATCGAGGAGGCTCATAAGATTAAGGAGCTTCATGAGGCAGGTCGTGACGATCTTATCCCTGCTAAGGGAATGATGCTCACAACTGTTGTTGCTGAGGCACTCCGCATGTGCAAGTATGAAAACGGTCCTGACTTCTTCAAGATGTATCTTGCAGGAATCAAGATTGGAAATGTTGCATTTATTGGTATTCCTGGCGAGCCGTTCAATGGAATCGGTGCTGCACTTAAGGACACAGAGGGCTGGGATATGGTTTGCCCTGTATGTCTTGCAGATGGTGAAATCGGTTACTTCCCGATGATGGATGCATATCTTGAGGGTGGCTATGAGTCAAGATCCTCTGAGTTTAAGGCAGGTACTGCAGAACTCATTATCGAGGAAGGAAAGAAGATAATGGCAGAGCTTAACGCTTAATCCTTCTGGTTCTGCGTCTGAGCATGCAAAAAGTATTTGAGCATGATGCCTGGCGGCAAAAACATTTAGGCCATGCTCAGCATAAAAAGATTATATAAGTCCGAGGAAATCAGTATTGGTTTCCCCGGGCTTTTTTGGTGCACAGTGGCACCGATGAATTTGTGCTTTTAGGGAAAATTTATGACACCGTCAAGGATATGGGGCAAGCAGTGCGAAATGTCAGCGCGGAAAATCGAGTCGTAGAAAGCCTGTACGATTATCCCGAATGGTTTTCACAAAATGAACACATTTGTTACACAATCAAAACAAATTTGGGGTGTAAAAACAAAGTAAAATTTAATGCTTTAAAGCAAATGGAAAAGATTGATTATGAAAGGAGTACCTGGATGAAATACCGACATGAGTGGAAGCATGAGATTAGCTATGCCGACTCGCTCACGCTTAAAATGCGGCTTAAGGCAGTGATGCAGAGCGATTCCCATGCACTGGGTGGTAAATATGAAATCCGGAGCCTCTATTTTGACACGCCGACAGACAATGCACTTCGTGAGAAGAGTGACGGCGTCAACATAAGGGAAAAGTTCCGAATACGTTTTTATAACGGTGATACTTCATTTATAAAGCTTGAAAAAAAGAGCAAGATTAACGGCCTTTGTGCAAAGGAAAGCTGCTCCATTACAAGGGAAGAGGCACAAAAAATTGTTGACGGTGACCTTGGCTGGATGATAACAAGCGGCAGGCCGCTATGTGTTGAGCTTTATTCAAAAATGAAGTCTGAGATGCTTAGGCCAAAAACTATAGTCGATTATACGAGAATCCCGTTTACATACGGTCCCGGTAATGTCAGGGTCACGATTGACTATGACATCCGAACGGGTGAGTTCAGAACTGATTTCCTTAACCCTGAAACACTCACGCTCCCGGCAGGGGATTCCCACATCATACTGGAGGTAAAGTGGGACGAATACCTTCCTGATATCATAAGGGACGCAGTAACTGTTCCAAACAGGCATGTGACGGCATTCTCAAAGTATGAGCAGTGCCGAGTTTACGGATAATTATGAAATATAAAGGAGATAACTTATTATGACTTTCAATGACATTTTCAAATCGAGCTTTCTTGAGAACGTAACAGCGGTAAGCCCGCTTGACATGGTGCTCACAATTGCACTCGCGTTCTGCATCGGACTTTTCATTTTCTTTGTTTACAAAAAGACATACCGCGGTGTCATGTATTCATCATCCTTTGGTGTTACACTCATCGCACTTACAATGATCACCTCACAGGTAATTCTTGCGGTAACATCAAACGTGGTTCTTTCACTTGGTATGGTCGGTGCACTCTCAATCGTGCGTTTCCGTACAGCCATCAAGGAGCCGCTTGACCTCGCATTCCTCTTCTGGGCAATTGCGGCAGGTATCATCCTTGCAGCTGGCATGATTCCGCTTGCTGTTATCGGAAGCATTATCATTGGACTCATCCTGGTTGTTTTCGTAAACAAGAAATCATATATCACTCCCTACATCGTAGTTCTTTCATGTACAGACCATGATGCGGAAAAAAAGGCACTTGATTTCCTTAAGGAAAAGACAGGACGCTGCATTATTAAGTCAAAGTCGGCACAGAAGGGACTTGTTGAGGTAAATGCCGAAATCCGCCTTAAGGATGACAATACGGATTTTGTAAATGAGCTTTCCTCAATTGAGGGAGTTAACAGTGCCGTTCTTGTAAGCTATAACGGCGATTACATGGGATAACGGGAGAGGCAGTATGTCTACAAGCAAGCATATAGATAAAATCTGTATTGCCGTCGCTGTATTGGCACTCGTTGTGACCATCCTGTTCATGTTCGGAAAAAGTCTTGGAATAAAAGAGGCCTCGCATGTACTCGGCTATGAGGACAGGCTCTTTGATACCGAGAAGGTACACAGCATCGAAATCATAATGGATGACTGGGATTCGTTCATCGCAACCTGCGAAAATGAGGAGTACTCGGCATGCACCGTGCTTATTGACGGTGAAAAGTATGGCAATATCGGCATCCGTGCCAAGGGTAACACATCGCTTAGCAGCGTAAAGACCATGGGCAGCAGCCGTTACAGCTTTAAGCTTGAGTTCGACCAGTTTGATGAGGGAAAATCATATCACGGTCTTGATAAGCTTTGTCTCAATAACCTCATTCAGGACAATACCATGATGAAGGATTACCTCGCCTATACTTTGATGGAGGAGTTTGGAGCCGATGCCCCGCTTTGCAGCTATGCGTACATCACGGTTAACGGAGAGGACTGGGGTCTTTACCTCGCTGTTGAGGGTGTTGAGGACAGCTTCCTAAGCCGTAACTATGGTACTTCTGCCGGCGACCTCTATAAGCCGGACAGTATGAACTTTGGCGGAGGCCGAGGTAACGGCAGGGACTTTGACATGGATAAGTTCGACTTCGGCGGCAATGCAGAGGGCAGCAGCAGTAAACAGCCAGAACAGGACGGTAATTCCGGTAGTGAACAACAGCCAGGTGGCTTTGACCCAGGGAGCTTCGATTTCGGTAGCTTTAATCCCGGTGAGTTTAACCCTGGGAACTTCAATTCGGGCGAATTCGATATGGAGAACTTCAACCCGGGTGATTTTGCAGGGGCTGACTTTGGAGGATTCCCTGGAGGTAACTTCCCTGGTGGAGACTTCCCGCAACCTGGTATCAGCGAAACTGATGCCATATCAGGAACTACGGCCAGTGAGAATACTGACGCTGTATCAGGAGCCACGGCAAATGGGGAAAACACGGAACAGGGCACCGAGCGTACTGAACGAAAGCCTGCAAACGGTGGAAACGGCAAGGGCTTTGGCGGCTTCGGCGGCTTTGGAATGGGTAATGCAGATGTAAAGCTTCAGTATATCGACGATGACCCTGACAGCTATCCGAATATCTTTGACAGTGCAAAGACAAAGGTTTCAAAGTCTGATAAAAAGAGACTCATAGCATCACTTAAGAGTTTGAGTGAGTACGAAAACCTTGAGGATGTACTTGATATGGATGAGGTGCTCAGATACTTTGTTGTCCATAACTTTGTGGTAAACGGTGACTCATACACAGGCAACATGATCCATAATTACTATCTCCACGAGAGCGACGGACACCTGGCCATGATTCCATGGGATTATAACCTTGCCTTCGGAACCTTTATGGGTGGAAATGCCTCATCATCCGTAAACGATTCAATAGATAATCCGGTTTCAGGTGGAAGTGTGGACGACCGTCCAATGGTAGGATGGATTTTCTCAGATGAGAAGTATACAAAAATGTACCACGAGCTTTTCTCGGAGTTTGTCACTGAGTGGATTGACGGTGGAAAACTTGAAAATCTCATTGAGGACACAGCGGAGCTTATCAGGCCTTATGTTGAAAAGGACCCGACAAAATTCTGTACATCAGAAGCCTTTGAAAAGGGTGTGAGCACAATAAAGCAGTTTGTCGCACTTCGTGGCGAGGCTGTAAAGAGACAGCTTAACGGTGACAGTACTCCGGTTGACTGTGGTGACCTTAATACCTCCGACATGGGCTCCATGGGTGGCGGCATGAAGGGCGGTTTTGGACCGGGAGCTGGTCGCAACGAGAAGGGAAACGAGACCGGTCAGACCTCTCAGAAGAATGAGGAATCTGCTGAAGGCGGAGATTTCCAAGGTCAGGGCGGCTTCTCCGGTGACGGGAATTTTCCGAATCAGGGCGGTTTTAATGGGAACTTCCCGGGAGGCAATGGTGGACAGGGTGGTCCGCCATCGAGACCGGGTAATAACCCAAAGGAAAAGGCAGAATAGATATATTAGTTATTGATAAAAGATTGTCCGACATCTTATAATATGTATATTAAAGCGCTTTATTCGGCAAAATTTGCGAGGAAAACAGTGTTTTTTGTTCGCGGGCCGGGATGACTGACTATGAATTATACTTATATTGTAAGATGCTCCGACGGTACATACTATACCGGATGGACAAACGACATCGAAAAAAGAATAAAGAGTCATAATAATAAAACAGGCGCCAAGTACACTCGTACAAGGACGCCTGTTATTTTGGTCTACCTTGAAGAATCAGAGACCAAAGAAGGAGCAATGAGTAGGGAATACGCAATAAAGCGTATGACCAGAAAACAAAAGGAAGAATTAATCAGGTCATTCCATAAGGATATATCCTCTGTGTCGGACATTGGTCAGACTTAATGTATTATCCGATGCCAGGTCTAATTTCTTTCTGAGTTTACTGATATATACGGCAAGTTCACCGTTTCCAGGCTCATCCTTCCACACGGAGCTTTTAAGTTCTTTAGGTGTAACAATTTTGTTTTTATTTGTGATAAGCTTATTTAGAAGGGCATTCTCGGTACGTGAAAGGAATATTTTGCTATGGTCAGTTTCAAGACATGCATCTTCGGGGTAATATCTTACGGAGCCGATTATTGTAAATGATTCGTCGTGGATATTGAGAATTTTTAAGATGAGGTCAAAATATTTCTGGTCTAGTTCGGGTGAGTCTAGTCTGAATTCATCGGAGTAAAAGAATCTTGATGCCGGACCATTATAGGCGATAATCGGCATGGATGGACATTTCTTGTGGATTCTTGAAATAAGAAGGCCGTCACCGAATTCCAGAATGTCCTGATAAATAACAACAAGATGGTACTTACTGCAGCTTAGCTTTTTAAGTGCATCATCCGCAGTTTCTGCTATGCCATGGGAGAAATTTGGATTTTTAGAGAAAAAACCGGTTGCCGATTGTGCTGCCATTCCTGAACCGATGATTAAAATTTTGTATTTCATTGGTTTACTCCTTTCCTTGTGATCATTGGAATCTATTTAATAATGATTTTTGTCCGTAGTGTCAAATTTAAAATTGAAAATATAAGTTAGTAAATGGAATCAACATTAAGATACTCGGCAAGTGTCTCTACCATTATTCTGGCACTTTCCGAATTAAGGCTGTAGATTTTCCGCCTCCCCTCCTTTCTGGAACTGACAAGCTCTGATTCGCATAGTATGCGCATTTGGTATGAGACCGTGGGCTCCGGCAGAATGAGTGTGGCCGCGAGCTCCGCACCATACATATCCCTCTTTTGAAGCATTTTCACGATTTCAAAACGGATGGGATCGTAAAGCGCCCGGATTGCTTCATATACATCGATATTATCCATTTTTCACCTCTGCTGTAGGTTAAAGGCTAAATGTCACGGGTGTCTTCATATGGCAGCAGGTGGCATTATGCTGGCCCCCGGATAGGTATTTTATGTGCATTCCGGCACCCGGTAAACCGGAAAGCAACTTGATTTCAGAAACACATAGAAAGGTAAAAATTATGGAAAGTCTTAAAGTTGGTTACATAGGACTTGGCAGGATGGCTGCGGTTATGGCAGGAGCTATGAATAAGATGAAACATACCGACTGCTTTGCCTGCGCGTCAAGGAATATTGAAAAGGCCGTTTCCTTCAAAAACGAATATGGATTTGAAAGGGCCTATGGTTCATATGAGGAACTGATTGATGATAAGGATGTGGATATTGTTTATGTTGCAACACCGCATTCCCATCACAAGGATATTGTTGAAAAATGCCTTAAGGCCGGAAAACCGGTAATCTGTGAAAAGGCTTTTACAGTCAATGCGCATGAAGCACGGGAGCTAACAGAGCTTGCCCGCAGGAATAATACATTTCTTGCTGAGGCTATATGGACAAGATACATGCCGATTGCAAAGGAGCTTCGAACCCTGGCACATGAAAGAATCGGAGAAATTGAATCCGTATCCGTTAACCTTGGATACAGGACATATGAGAATAAGAGGGTAAGACTGCCGGAGTATTCCGGAGGGTCACTTCTTGATGTCGGTATCTACTGCCTTACCTTTCTTTCCCTGATCCTCGGTGATGACATTGAGGACATCAGTGCTGTAATGAACGAAACTGACACCGGTGTTGACGGTGAATGCTTTGCAATGCTTGTTATAAATGATAACGGAAGAAAAATTCCGTGCCGTATTCATTCGTCGATAATGGGCCCTACTGACCGCCGTGGTATTGTTTACGGAAGCAGGGGCTACATGGTGGTTGAAAATGTAAATAATTTTGAGCGTGTGGATATTTTTGAAAATTCCCACAAGTGTATCTACAGTGTTAATGCTCCAGTGCAACCTGAGACCGGATATGTATACCAGTTCGAAGCATGCAGACATGCACTTGATGCGGGTATGATTGAGACTGACTTGATGCCGCATGACGAAACAATCAGAATGATGGACATCATGGACAGGATAAGGGAAAAGATGAATTTGAAATATCCGATGGAGGATTAAAGGCACTATGCGTGCCACCCGGATACCAACCTGTCTTTTGGTGGGGTGTCCAATACCAATTGTAGCACTACGAAAAAATAAATCAAGTAAATAATTACGAAAATATTACAGAAAAATTACGGTATTGCGTTAATGTTGTATAAATGTTTCAACTATTAAGACATAAAAATGAGATTTGTGTCAGTATTTAGTAGCTAAATTAAAGCAGAGTTAAAAAACATATGCATAACAGAAGCTAAATGGTAATCGATAACAATGATATTTATAGGGGGAGTTTTATGTCAGATAATGACAACCCCCAATCAAAGGGAGTCGGAAATTGATGAATATCATCACGGATTTTAACGATAAAAGAATAGACATGTTTGCAAGACTCACGGAAAATGAACTGAGTCACTTTAATGAGCCCGTAAAGGAGGGCTTCTTTGTTGCAGAGAGCCCTAATGTCATAATGCGTGCCCTTGAGGGCGGCTACGAACCTGTTATGTTTCTTGCAGAGGATAGGCTCATTGAGAGCTTTGGCGACGTGTTTAAGCTTGCAGGTGATGTGCCGGTTTTTACGGCTCCCATAGGAGTGCTGTCGCAGATGATAGGGTATCAGCTGGCAAGGGGGCTTCTTTGCCTTATGAAAAGAAAGCCGCTTCCAAAGGCCTGTGACATAGTTAAGGATGCACGTAGAATTGCCATTTTGGAGGATGTGATGAATCCGACAAATGTGGGTGCGATTTTCCGTTCTGCAGCAGCTCTTGGTATAGATGCGGTGCTTCTCACAAAGGGCTCAAGCGATCCACTTTACCGCCGCTCGGCAAGGGTGAGCATGGGAACTGTATTCCAGGTTCCCTGGACATTTATTGATGATGTTACGGAGACTGCACGTGAGACTGGCTTTAAGACGGTTGCGATGGCTCTAAAGCAGGACTCCATAAGTATAGCTGATGAAAGGCTTAGTGCGGAGCCCCGCCTTGCTGTTGTTCTTGGAACGGAAAGCGAGGGACTTAAGGAAAGCACCATAGCCTCGTGCGATTACACAGCGATGATTCCGATGAAGCATGGTGTGGACTCGTTAAATGTTGCGGCTGCAGGAGCCGTTATTTTCTGGGAGCTTTGCAAATGACAGAGAATGATATTTTAAAGGCACATATAAGGGATCTTGACAGGGCGGCCTATCAGAAGGATATTCTGAGGGCCACCGGCTTTTTGTCGTTAAGCGAGCTTGCTGTTTTCAATACAATTAAACACGAACTGAATGGAAAGCACACACTCTACGGAGGATATGGTGACGCAGAGAGGGTGAGGATTGTCTGGGTTCCCTCATATCTTGATGAGGGCTTATCCTGCGGGGAACTGGTAAGCCTAATAAAGGTTAGTCCTGTAAATGCAAAATTCAGCGATGACCTTACACACCGTGATTTTCTTGGTGCTCTTATGAACCTTTCGATTGAAAGGAGTAAAATCGGTGATATCCTCGTGCAGGATAATGTGGCCTACATATTTGCGGATTCCGACATAGCGGGACTTATCACGGATGAGCTCACATCGGTAAAGCATACAAGTGTGAGCTGCGAACTTTTTACCTCAGACGGGGAGGCGGGGAGCCTTGAACAGATTATCCCACCAAGGAAATTTAAGGAGCTAAAGGTTAATACAGCATCCGAGAGGCTTGATGCGATACTTGCGGCCGTATGGAAGCTGTCACGCTCCGATGCCGCCGAGTTTATTAAAAGAGAGCTTGTTTTTATTGATGGTGTTACTGCCTCGTCAGTTTCAGGACGCCTAAAGGAGGGCTCCCGTATCTCGGTAAGGGGTAAGGGAAAGTTTATTTATGACGGAATCGAAAATGAAACAAAACGTGGCCGTCTTTATGTTAAGGTGAGCTTGTTCCAATAGTTGCTTTATAGTCCCAAAACAATGCTTTTACTTGCGGTTATACTCCGTGTATGGTACTTTAAAACAGTAACGGAACGTATATTCTTTTGGGATTTTTTGATGGAGATATGCTTTGCTCCCCTTGAGGGAATCGGTAATTACATATTCAGAAATACCTTCTTAAGACACTATCAGGGTGTCGATGCTTTTTATACGCCTTTTATCGAGCTTAATTCAAAGGGCGATATGAAAAAAAGAAACATTAAGGACATACTCCCTGAAAATAATGTTGGGATAAGGGTTATCCCCCAGGTTATTACAAGGCGTGTGGACGAGCTTGTGCCCGCAGCACTTAAGCTTCGTGACTATGGTTACGATGAGGTAAATATAAATATGGGCTGCCCTGTTGCAACTGAGACCTCAAAGGGAAAGGGATCGGGAATGCT
The DNA here is from genome assembly GCA_030526295.1 of Eubacteriales bacterium. Taxonomy (GTDB): domain Bacteria; phylum Bacillota; class Clostridia; order Lachnospirales; family Lachnospiraceae; genus Avilachnospira. The sequence continues at coordinate 12,187 of JAUNDA010000012.1, read as the reverse complement.
TAAGGATAAGGACAGCCTGAAATCATTTCTAGACGAGGCTTTTTCTCGCTCACCCCTTCCTCTTTCTGTCAAATGCAGGATAGGCTGGGAGAGTACGGAGGAGGCTTCTGGTCTTATTGAAATCTTTAATGATTATCCGCTCAAATCACTTATTATCCACCCAAGACTCAGGGCAGAATTCTATAATGGCAGTATCCATGAAGACATTTTGCATATGATGTATACTAAGAGCAGGAATCCCGTGATTATTAATCCGAGCATAAAAAGCGAGTGTGAAACGGATTTCTATTTCTCAAAATACCCGGACGCGGTTTCGCTTATGATAGGCCGCGGGATTGTTGCAAATCCGGAGCTTGCGTTAAGGGTTCGAAGTAGGATTGATGCACTAAGTAGGGCAGCGGAAGCCACAGGACAAAACTCAAAAGAAACTGATGAAGCAGAAACTCTTAAAATTTCAGACATTAAGAGATTTTTTGAGTTTCACGATGACCTTCTTTCCGAGTACAGGGTGGTAATGTCAGGCGATGTGCCTGTAATGCATAAATTAAAGGAGCTGTGGTTCTATTGGAAGGATACACTTCCAGTGGATGAGAGGCTTCTAAAAAGGATAAAGAAATCAGACAGCATAGATGAATACTTAAGCGTGCTGTCTGTAATAAGGTAAGTGCGGTATTTTTAATTATGAATGGGAGGAAAAAAATATGTATTGTCCCCAGTGTGGAACACAGTTACCAGATGACAGCGTTTTTTGCGAGTCATGCGGAGCTAAAATAAGTAACCCAGGCGCTGGCGCACCAAAGGCACCCCAGTATACGCAGCAGGCACCGCTACAGCCACAGTATTCTCAGACACAGCCACAGAATACAGCGCCGCAGAAGCAGTATACACCGCCTCAGGCACGCCCCTATGAGGGACCGGCGGAGGGCTATAGACAGCAAAGACCGGTAAAGCCGCAAAAGCAGGGAGGAACTGTTAAGATAATCATCATCTGCGCAGTTATTTTAGTTGTGGCAGCAGCGATTATAGTTGTTGCAAACCTCGGTCTTTTTGATAAGGGCGGCTCAAAGAAAAACGGCAAGGACTCTGGCAAGCAGGTTGAAACCGAGGCAAAGTCAGAGAAAAAGGGCGATGCCTATTTCGACATTGAGGAAACTAAGAAATCCGACAGCAAATCTGATGGATGGGGTGAAAAGAAGGATTTTCCAGCCACAGAGGCCGCAACTGAAGGCAAAAAGGAAAAGGACAAGTATGCCTATGTGACAGTAGACATGGCAAACCTTCCTGAAAAAGGCTGGAATCTTTACGACGAACTCTGGTACTACGTTCATGACGATGGCACACTTGCCGTAGAGGAATGGATCGACGATTACTATCTCGGCTTTGACGGAGCAATGGTAAGAAATGCCTGGGTAGGAGATGACTATGTAGGCGATGACGGAAAGCGTATCGGCAGTGTCGGCGACACGACAGCCGATCAGGGTCATACAGTTCTTACCGACTATAACGAGATTGCGGCAGATCTTTCAACCTCCGAAAGCGCAAATGCAATGGACTTTGAATGGTTCCTCGACTGCGTTCTCCAGGACGGAAAGGGAGCAGGACGTGTTGTTACTGACGGCAGCTATTCCACAAGGCTTACATATGACATGCAGCCGATGGTTAATGGCGGCTGGAAGGCATATATGTATACCGAGAATCCGGACGGCTCTTTCACAAATGACGGTGAGCGTTATTTCAATGCCGAAATCAATACATCAGGCAACAGGTTCGACATGACAATGAACTGGAAGTACATGTTCGATGCTTATGCGGGTAAGTCGATTGAGGAAACGGGAAGCGACCTCTTTGAGGGAACCTGGTACAACGATGACGCAACAGGTGTTGCGCAGTCGAAGTACGCAAGGGTAACCATGGAGGGCTTCTGGGTTAATAACGACAACACTGCCATGTATGCGGTAGGTACATTTGAGTGGATATCTGGCGAGGTAAGCCGCATCGCACTTATGCGTATTAAGGAATTCTGATTATATCGGGGCTTAAAAAAGCCCCGAATTTCGATAATTACACTTAAACCATGTCGGTTTGACTGCATTTGTTTAAGAAGGAGAAACAATGGCAGGAGATATTAAGTTTTGCCGTAAATGCGGCACTAAAAACTCAATAGGAGCCAAATTCTGTATTGGCTGTGGAGAGGCCTTCGTGATGGTGCCACCCACAGCCTCTAAATCTACTACGCCAAATGTAGCTGCTGCTCAGCCTGTGAGCACGGCTTCTGTCAATAATGCTCAGGCGGGTGTGCAGAGCACTCAGGCTCAGAGACCTGTTGCTCAGAAGGCAACAATGGTGACACCACAGCAGACTCCACAGGCTATGCCAAATTTGCAGACGGCAGCCCCAAGACCTGTAGTAACCACACCACAGGCACCTAAGCAGGAGCCCGACTGGAGAAAGGGTACCAAGACAAATGTACAGGATACTTCTCCTAAGATTACTGTGGATCCCCCAAAAAAATCAAAGCTTGTAAAGGTGTCGGACGATAATCCGAATAAAAAGGCTTATGAAACAAGGGGAGCAGCATCACTTGCTCCGATTACGAAGAAGAAGGGCATTAATGGCAATGCCATCATTGCCATTGTGCTTGTTATTGCCATTTTCTTTGTTACTGCATTCGGTTATCCGGGCTTCCTTCGTTCTAAACCCGGAAAGGATAGCTTTGACACGTCGGGAAATAAGGGAAGCGGCATAAAGGTGACAGCTGAGGTCGATGAGGAGAGCTCATCCTATGTGGATTACCTTCTCCCGACAGAGTATGAGATGAAGGAGATTGCCACAGGAACTGTCACTGAGGAGGAGAGAACTCTTTCGGATGCGGGTGTAAGGGTTACCATCGAAGATGGCTTTATGGGTGACGCTTCGGAGCGTGACGTTAAGGTCAGCAGGGTTACTGAAAATGTAGAGTATACCTTTGACGGTGAGGAATACATTCCTCTTACGATGTATGACGTAAAGGTTGACGGTATCACTGAGCACAGTCTTCTTACAATCGAGCTTCCGATGGATAAATCAAAGGCACCTCTTTACGGAGCCGGCTACATTGACGAAAAGACAGGACAGCTTGTACCTGCCATCAACGAGTATGATCCGGATACTGGAATGCTCACGATTTATACAACGCACCTTACAACCTTCTGTGGCATTCCGATTGAAAATGAGAAGACGAGGAATGCAGCACTTTCATACATTACGGGTGCAGAGCTTCTTGAGGCACAGGACGACATTAAGAACTTTGACCCTAAGGCAGTCCTTGAGATTCTAAGAGACAGTTTCGAGGGTGACGGAAGCCTTTCTGTAGGTCTTAACAACATGGACAGGTTCTCAATCCTGCAGACAGCGGTTAGTGCTGCAAGTGATGCTGTTGAGCTTTCAAGGGCTGAGATAGTATCAACTGTAGCCGAGGGTTCCTCAAAGGTTATCTACATGACGGGAAATGTAGGAACAATCGGAGAAATCCTCAATACCAACTTCGGAAAGGCTGGCACCTGGTCACAGGGAGCCGAATGGGGCAGGCGTGCCACTACGGCAGCTCCCTACGAGATGGCCTTAAAGGAGATTTATCCGCCTAAGACACTCAGTAATCTTGCAGATAAGCTTAATAATGCAGGACGAATTCTCGCACTTTACAAGATTGCACAGAACATAAACAAGACAGGCTGGACCTCAAAGGAAACGGGAACTGATATTTACAAGTTTGTCCTCAACGAAATGATGGCACTTTACCTTGAGTATGGCAATGCAGCTCCGGCACTTGGCATCTACATGACGGGCGTTGGCATCTTTGCATGCCTTCTCGACTATGTTTATTCTGAGGCGCTTAGCGGCAGAAAGCAGGTTTACATCTCCGCCTACCAGAGATATTACTCGTCAGATAAGGGACACTGGTCGGATGACAAGTTCATGGAGGAATTCAGGAAGGCTGTAAATGAAAGCGGTGACCCGACCGCAACGGCAAAGGTTATCGACGACTATGTAAACAAGTTCTGGGAGGAGGCTGACAGCTTCTCGCCTGAGTATTTTGAGAGTATCATCACTCCTGAGGATAAGGCAGCCTGGGGTATTGCCGGACAGGCAGGACTTACTCCTGAAATCAGGAAAGAGATAAGTGAAAATTACAAGGCACGTCTCATGAAGGAGAGAATCCCAAAGCTTCTCGAGGAGTTCCAGAGACAGATGGAGCTTGAACTTATTGAGAAATACCAGCGTGATATCGACCAGACAAGGCGTCACTGGAACCAGAAGATAATCCTTACCATCACATCAGAGGACCGCCCTTCTAGCTCAAAGGAAAAGTCGAAGTATGCAGGCTGTGTTGCAAGGTTCAAGGGTATTACAACAAAGGTAAATGATCCTGACAGCTGGTCATGTGTTCTTAACAGTGAGGGTTCAGGAGAAATAAAGTTTACACTTCTTGCACACATGCTCAATAACCCCGGCACTGAAATCGAGGTTGTCAAGATGGATGGCATAAAGGAGAGGCTTCTTTGCACGGAGTCATTTAAGTTTAAGGAATACTTTGGCGAAATAAGCTGTATGATTGTCCTTCCGGACATTGAGATTGAAGAAACTGAGGCCGCAGAGTATAACGAGATTGAGGCTTATGGCCATAGAATCCTTCTTCCGGCAGGAACCATTGTAAAGACAAGGTTTGACGGAGAAAGAGAGGGCGGAGGAAAGGATGCTAACGGCAATACAATAATCGGATATGCCGAAAATTACACCTATTACATCGACGGTGTCGATTGGGACGGCTTCCTTGAGTATGTTGATAAGACGTTTGATTTTTCTTCTGCAAAGGCCAACGGAACATCGAAGAAGGATCTGAAAAAACAGTTCGAGAAACGTAGAGACATGAAGTTTACGGTTGTCTATGATCTCGTGTACGGTGACCTCAAGGTATCGGCAACCTTCTGTCCCGAAAGCTTTAAGAAAAATAACGCACAGGCTTTTGCCGAGCAGGACTATGATGTAAAGATTGATTTCAGTGATCCAAACTATTAACACAAAAAGAAAATAAACAGTAAAAATGGCAGGCTTCAAGGCCTGCCATTTATATGCTTGGTATATAATTTTTTCTCTTTATTTCTCTATTACTTTAGCATTGTGGCATCGTAAAAGTATGTATTCCATTACAAATGCATAGTCCTCATAAGGAAGATAAATCTGGTTCTTGGCAAAAAGGGAGTTAAGCTTAATAGTGCATTTATCCGGAATAAGGATTACCTTCTTAACTACCTCAAAGGGTGAGTAGATGCTTGAATGTGATGCTGTAAGGAGACCCTTTCCCATTGCCCCGGGGTTGTTTTTCAATGCACCGGCGATTAAAAGGAGTTCTCCGATTACCTCGGCCTTCTTAAACTGCTTCTTCTGCTGGATGTGCTCAATTCCCCTGTCATCCATCTCAAACACAACAACATACTTTCCTCCGTAAATTGCTGCAAGAATGAGGTATGCTACAATGGAGAGAACAAACATGATTCCGTAGGTGATGGCAAATGTCTGAAGTCCCACTAAAATCGCACCGAAAAATCCCTCAGATCCGATTGTGCTAAAAAGCATCACAAGTGCGGGGGCTGCAGCACATATGAGCATAACCTTAAGGATTGTAAAAAGAAGAATCGGAGTCTTAAGCATATTGAGCTCATATACCCATCTGTATTTTCCGTCAGGGTAAAGAACAACCCTATCACCGATATTATCGTAATTTCCCTTATCAAATTCGGCCTGTGCCTTCGGTTTTACTTCTTTTGTCACATCCGTAAGCCTTTCGCCACATCCGCAGCAAAATAAAGCACTATCAAGATTTTCTGCCTGGCATTTATTACACTTAACCATTAAACGTCTCCTTTCACGGGACCTTGCGTATACAGAATTTCAGGTAATACAATTGAGAATTCTTTCTGTACCAAATCATTGCTATCATTTCAAATTTATCACACAGAGGTATTATTGTAAAATGATTTCTCTTATGCTTCACAGAAAGCAACTTCTGTGCTATCTTTATGGCTGTTTGGACAAAAAATCCATTTTATTTTCAGAATGAATGGCAGATAGCCACGGCAATGAGGTTGTCAAGGTGTGAGGCTTTATTGTGTGGGAAAACATTAGATATTTACATCAGTCACAGAAAAAGAATGAAGATATTTGCACTTGTAAGGGATACATTTAAGGATAAAAGCTTTTTAAGAAGGACAGCGGATTTTTCGCTGTCTGTTATTCTTACATATGTTCTTACAACAGTCACAAACCTTGTTGATACAATGATGGTTGGAACTCTTGGTGAGGTTTCCATATCGGCTGTCGGACTCGCAAACAAGTTTTTCTATGTGTTTACAAGTGTCGTATTCGGAGTTCATTCGGGTGCGGGCCTTTTGATGGCACAGTATTACGGTGCGGGTAATGAGGACAATGTGAGGAAGACCTTTAGCCTCGGTTTCATCATAAATATTTTCTGCGGCCTTTTGTTTTTTGTGGTAGCGACCTTTTTCCCGGGGCTTATCATGGGAATCTTCACAACAAGTCCTGAATCAACAGCGGCAGGAATCATGTATCTCAGGGCATCCGGACTGTCATATCTTCTTTTTGCGGTTTCGTCGATTCTTTCAAGCTTTCTTAAGTCCACCTACAGGGTTAAGGTGACAGCTGTATCGTCAATTGTTTCGATACTTTCAAATGTCTTTTTTAACTACTGCCTTATTTACGGAGCCTTCGGATTCCCTGCACTTGGAATTGTGGGTGCTGCAATAGCGACCGTACTTGCAAGATTTGCGGAAATGATGATTCTAGTGGGATTCATCGTCGCAAAGGATAAAATACTAAAGGCAAAGCTCAGCCATTTCTTTGGATGGAGCCCTGAGTTTACAGCTAAGTTCATTAAGTGTTCTGTGCCCATCATGATAAACGAGGTTTTATGGGGACTTGGAACAAGCCTATACTATGTGGGCTATGGACATATGGGAGATAAGGCGACCGCTGTTGTTACCATTACTGACAATGTCATCAAAATCTTTAATACCGCGGCAAACGGCCTTGCCTCGGCATCGCTTGTGCTTCTTGGAATGGAGCTTGGTGCTGGAAAGGTAAAGGAGGCATGGGACCATTCACGTAAGCTCATAGTCCTTGGAATATGCATTGCGCTCATGTGCTCGGCAACAATTCTTCTCATAAGGGTACCGGTTATGGGATTTTTCGATGTCTCGGAGGAGGTATTTAACGGAGCTGTCGGATGCATGGGAGTTTATGCCTGCACCATTCCGTTCTACTATGTTTACTGCATAGTCATTGTGGGAATTTTGCGCTCAGGCGGTGATTCAAAGGCGAGCATGGTGCTTGACTCATCGGGTGTATGGTTTGTTGCACTTCCGCTTGTGCTTCTTGGGGCATTTGTGTGGAAGCTTCCAATTGTTGCGGTCTATGCCCTGAGCCTCCTGGAGGAGGTATTAAAAACCTTCGCATGTCTTATCCGCTACAGGAAGAAAAAGTGGCTTCGCAACCTGACATGAGCATGGGTATATTCCGCGGGATATATCCAGCATATGCGAGAAAATAACGGTTTTATGAGCATTTTTGTCATAATACACAAATGGCGTGAGCATGATGCTTAGCTAAGTGACGCACATGTAGAACTTTGTTAATGCTGTAACAATTGCTAAAAATATCTGTTATAATATTCATAACGACAGAAAGAAAATCAACACATAAGAATGTGTTTTCAGTTTGAAAGGAGAATTAAAAATGCTTTTACAGGGTAAGGTTGCAGCCGTTACAGGCGGCACAAGAGGAATCGGTTATGCCATCGTTAAAAGATTTCTTGAGGAGGGTGCAAAGGTAGCACTTTTCGGATCAAGACAGGAGACAGTTGACCAGGCAATCGCAAAGCTTAAGGAGGAGGGCTTCACAGAGAACGTTATCGGACTTTGCCCGAGCCTTACAGACGCTGATGCTGTTAAGGAGGCACTCGACAAGACAGTTGCTGAGTTTGGCAAGCTTGACATCCTCGTAAACAACGCAGGTGTATCAGCAAGAGAAAGCATTTATGATTACAAGGTTGAGGATTTTGAGAAGACAGTTGACCTTAACCTCAACTCAGTATTCATCTGCTGCCAGGCAGCTGCTCGCATCATGAAGCAGCAGGGTGGCGGAAACATCATCAACACAAGCTCAATGGTTAGTATCTACGGCCAGCCTTCAGGAAGTGCATATCCTGCATCAAAGTTTGCCGTAAACGGACTTACAAAGTCACTTGCAAGAGAGCTTGGAAAGGACAACATCCGTGTTAATGCAGTTGCACCGGGAGTTACAAGAACGGACATGGTTGCAGTTCTTCCTGAGAGCGTTATCAAGCCGCTTATCGCAACAATTCCGCTCGGACGTGTTGGAGAGCCTGAGGATGTTGCAAATGCATTCGTATTCCTTGCTTCAGACATGGCAAGCTACGTAACAGGAGAAATCCTTTCAGTAGACGGCGCAGCACGCAGCTAAACTTTAATATCAAATACATCATAATCAACAGGGCCGGCAGCTTATGCCGACCCTTTTTTTACCAACTCGTTTTGTCCTATATCTCTATCTCTCAATATTTCCCGACATCATTATATAGGAATAAAAAATGCCCCGAACACTTATCCGTGTTCAGAGCATCAAAAAAGCGGGTGATGGGAGTCGAACCCACCTATCCAGCTTGGAAGGCTGGCGTACTACCGATGTACTACACCCGCAAGGCATCTATAAAAGACGCAAGAAGTATATTAGCATAAAGAGGCACACTTGTAAATACTTTTTTTAAAATTAGATGGATGATTTGTATATGGCCTTTAAAAAGACTATTTTGAGAATTAATTAATCAGTATCCGTTTTCGGCATATGCTTATCTGCCGTAGCCTTATTCCCTGCGGGTTCCCAGGAGAACCATTCTGATAAGGCCTACTCTTGTCTTCGTGCCTGTCTTCTCATAAATAGCCGTAATGTAGCGCTGGAGAACCCTCCTCGAGATAATCAATGTGTCGACTATCTCCTGTGTTCCGTCCTCCGTCATGATAAGAAGCTTAAGAACATCGGTCTCCCTTGGTGTGAGTCCGTATTCACTGGCAAAAAGCATTATCCTTCTTTCCTCGGGCTCTTCCTCTGTCATAGTGTCTGCCGTTACTTCTTTTTCCGAAGTGATTTCCTCTACAGGCTCGTTAATTTCGCTATCTATGTTATCCTCCGCTTTTTTCTGTTCCTCCCGTCTTTTTGCCTCACTGTCTGCAAAGAATACCATAAGGAGAAGCATTGAAAGAATGCAGCTGATTATGGTTATTGAAAGTGAACTCATGCTTTCAGGAATCCATAACGTAACGACTACAAACAATGCAGCAGTAAGGCTTCTTGTGATGCGTCCGATACCGCTCCACAGTCCCGGAGTGTGTGTAAGAGGTGCAAATGCCACTGAGCTTACGGTAAAGTACATTACATAGAAACCGCTGTAAAAGTACATAAGGCTCATATTGAGGTTAAAATATGATGGGTCAGACAGGAATGCCGCCGCAACAATGGAAAGAAACATTGCCAGTATGGTGACAAGGGGAAGGTATTTTCTTTCGGCAATATCTGCAACGAAGCCGGCAATTATGAGTCCCAGGCAGTAAAAAAGTCTTGTGCCTGCAAAGAGGCTCACCTCGTTCTCGGCATCCTTTAATACCATAAGGCTGTCATTAAAGCTGAGAATCGCTGTCATGATGACGGTTGCCACAATAAGGACAAGTGCTTTTCTGACATCGGTCGTATCTTCCCTTGAGTATGGAAGCGGATCCTCAAGAATCCAGTCATATTTTGGAAACACGGCTATTAGTATTATTGCAATTGATGAGATGAAAATTGCAATAAGAAAGACTATAGCCTCTCCAGCCAGGTTCTGGATTGCATACTGGGCAAATACTGCAATGCCGGCTGCGATTCCGATAACCTTTCCAAGATGCCTGCTTCCCTGCCATGAATAGGCAAGCGAATAGTGGACAAAGCCGCCTATGTATCCAAATGCCAGAAGGTAGCCAAAGGAACATGTTAGAACGGCAGGTGCCGAGCTAAGACCAATTAATCCCGCTGCAAATACAGAGGCACTAAGACCGATAATCATCATTACGGCCTTTCTGTGGCTTATTACCTTCAGTATGTTTTTGAAAATGCCAAACAGAATGTATCCGGTTGCAGTGAAAATAAGACCGACAGCATAGGTCGGGAGTACCGCCTGAGATCCCAGTACCTCGGCCGCCCTGTTATTAACCATGGCCTCCGCCAAAAGAAAAGCGAAGAAATAAATTGAAAACTGTACGGCCTGCATAACGGACCATACCAGCCTCTGTTTGCCCATATATCTCATCTTAAGTAACCTTTTGTATCTTTCGTGTTTTTGATTCCTTATAGGCTGCGGCATTAACCAACTGCCGACAATAATCCATTCTAAGAATAATTGCATCTGTAATTATATCGCTTTCACCTCCCCTTTTATATGCTTTTTCAAAGATTGGCGCACTTGTGACCCCATAAATTTGTGACTTTTTTGCAAAACTGGCGTGCATGTGGCCTACTTTTTTGATACGGGCCTATTTATATTACTAAATATTATAAATATATAATCGGGCGATTGTCCGGTTAGGAAAGCGTACAGCACCATCTTTAAAAGCGGTGCAATGGAGGAATTTTTCAATGAAGACAAAACTAAGAAAATTCACAGCATGGTTTCTTTGTCTTACTGTTCTTTTGATGACTGTTCCGATGTCATCATTCGCGGATGTTGTTATTCCGGGAACAGGCACAGGAGCAGGTACAGGAGGCGTTGCAACTAACAGCACTACTCCGGTGAATTATGACCTCTGGGTTAATGATGTCAGGATTACAAGTAATAACCTCACTGTAGCCTGCGGAGCTGGTACGGCAGTTTATGATCCAGACATTAATGTGCTCACTCTTACAGATGCCGAGATTACAACGGGATGCTCTTTAGAGTACCTTGGCTCCGGAATTCTCTCAAGGGTAGATGACCTTGAAATTGTCGTACTTGGAGACTGTACCATCACAAATACGGGAGGTGAGGGCATCAGCACATATCACCAGGACGCTTCATACAATCTGATTCCGCATGATCTTAAGGTATGTGGAAGCGGAACACTGACTATTAATGAGGACACTGCCTACTATGGCTACGGCATTTACTGTACCGGAAACCTTATTATAGCCGATGCAACAATTGACATCACCTCGGCCATGACGGGCCTTTGGGCAAATGGAAACATCGATATTGCTGACAGTACGGTAACCGTTGACGCTTTTGAGGTTATGACCATGGGCATGACTGGCCCCGTAAAAATGAGCGGCTTTGGAATCGTTACAAACACAGGTGCAATCAATATTGAGAATAGTACACTCGACATAACAAGCGCACTTCACGGAGCAATCCTTCTTGGAAACCCGGGACCAGCCGGCTCATTAACCATCGATAGCGGAAACCTCACGCTTAATGGAGAATACGGCATCGAGGACGGTAACCCGGCCTTTACAAGCAATGTAGTTATTAATGGCGGCCATGTGGATATAACAGCCAATACGGCAGCCACAAACATGCCTGAGTCAAGTTTCAGGTTTAATAACTTCTACGGAGTTTCTGCAGGAGAGCTTGACGAAAAGACTTGTACCATCGACCTGCTTCCGTCAACCTCTAGGATTGATCTTCCGGTCTCAACCATCGAGTCTGCCTCCGACACTGACTACGTGGTAAGACCTGCATTAACAGCATACTTTGAGCCTGACAGTGCAATCGTCGATGCAACTACAGGAACAAATGAATCCATAAAGATTGACTACTACAATCCGATGGTAAACCCGACAGGTCTTGATACGGGATACAACAACATTTATGAATACAATATCGAATTCCCGGTCAAGTACGTTTACGCAACCACACTTAGCGGAACACTTACTGTTCCGATACCAAATAAGTGCTTCCCGATATCGGCAAAGATTGTCGGCGGGGCAATGGAGACGTCATACACTTCAACGACTGTAACCTTCCCTGTAACACTTGATGTTGCGTCAGGCAAGGCATCAAAGAGCATAATGATTGAATACCGTGGCCTTTACGATTTAACGCTTGACCTTG
>JAUNDA010000099.1 GCA_030526295.1 Eubacteriales bacterium | reverse complement strand
CTGCCATGAATGGGTTGTCATCAGGTGCATTACAGAATACAACAAGCTTTGCACATCCAAGTGAATCCCTGTCAGCGGTAAGCTCAGCAGCCTTCCTTATTACCTCACCCATAAGACGTACTGCGTCCATGTCGATGCCTGTCTTGGTTGATCCGACATTTACAGATGAACATACAACGTCAGTCACATTGAGTGCCTCGGGAATACTCTCGATAAGCATTCTTTCAGCAGGTGTCATACCCTTGCTGACAAGTGCTGAGTATCCGCCGATAAAGTTGATTCCGATTCTCTTTGCCGCCCTGTCAAGTGTCTTTGCGATTGTCACAAAGTCTGAAGGGGTTTTGCATGCACTTCCGCCAACAAGTGAAATCGGTGTTACTGATACTCTCTTATTTACAATCGGGATATTGAATTCCTTTCCGATTGTGTCGCCTGTCTCAACAAGCTTCTCAGCACATCTTACAATCTTGTTGTATATGTTCTCGTTTAACTTATCGAGGTCTGAATCTATGCAGTCGAGAAGACTGATTCCCATTGTAATTGTTCTCACATCCAGAAGGTCCTGTGAGATCATTTTGTTTGTCTCTATTATCTCGTGTAAGCTGATCATTTCTAAACTTTCCTTATTCTCAGATTCTATGCATTGCGGTGAATATTCCTTCACGCTGTACATTGATAACAAGACCCATCTCGTTTCCGAGCTTCTTCATCTCATCGCCTAATACGTCTGCAGACTTCTCACACTTTTCTGGGTCTGCGATAACGATCATGTAGAAATATCCACTAACGATGTTCTGTGAGATTTCAAGAATGTTGATGTTGTTCTCTGAAAGATATGTTGTAACCTTTGCAATGATACCTGTCTGGTCCTTACCTACTACGGTTATGATGATTTTTTCCATTGGTTTTCCCCTGCTTTAATTAATCACGGCTACCCTTAAAAAAGGGCAGCCAATTTCTTATAAACAATACCATTTTTTGTAACTTTTATCAACACCTCAAAGTCGCATGTATCCCTTTTTGAGCTTTCATGATACTATTGTGGTAATAATTAAATTTAAATAATTCAAGAACAGCATGTTCACAAATTTCGTTTAAAGTAATATAAACCGTGGTCCCAAATGTTTTAATGGGCTTAAAAAAGTCCCTGCGGATTCCGGACTAAACAGCTTTATCATTTATATCGAAAGGCTTCCATATGAAGATTGATACAAAATCATGCATTAAAATAGGTATTACAGTATTTATACTGTATCTTTGCATTGTTTACTGGAATGGCTTTGCGGGCTTTCTAGGTGCACTTATCGGTGCCGCTGCCCCGCTTATTGCAGGCTGCGCAATTGCATATCTATTAAACATTCTTATGAATACATATGAGAACAAGTGCTTTAAGAATGTTAAGAGCCCGGCATTATTAAAGAGCAGGCGTCTTTTGAGCATGCTCATGGCATTCATCACCATGTTTGGCATTATCGTGCTCATAGCTGTTCTTATCATTCCGCAGCTTTCATCCTGTATCAGTCTTCTTATTGATGACATCCCAAAGGTTCAGCGCATAGTTACCAGCTGGTTAAAAGAGAACCATCTTCTCACTGAAGGCATGTCATCACTTTTATCTTCCCTTGACTGGCAGAACGGTTTAAATAAGCTCCTCAACGCAATAAGCTCTGGCCTTGGAAATGCCGTTGGAACTGTTTTTGATGTTGTTTCATCTGTCTTTAGCGGTGTTGTAACCATATTTATCGGAATCATCTTCTCTGTCTACATCCTTATGGGTAAGGAAAAGCTTTCAGGACAGTGTAAAAGACTCATGCACCACTACATGAAGGAGTCGTGGTATGAAAAGACGATGTATGTTTTAAGGACCATGGACGAAAGCTTCAGAAGCTATATTGTAGGCCAGTGTACGGAGGCCGTAATCCTTGGTGTACTCTGCGCACTTGGAATGCTTGTCCTCAGACTCCCGTATGCCGCAATGATTGGCTCGCTCGTTGCCTTTACTGCCCTTATCCCGATTGCGGGAGCCTTTATCGGAGGCGGTGTCGGAGCCTTTATGATTCTTGCCGTATCACCGCTTAAGGCTTTAATCTTCCTCATCTTCCTTATTCTTTTACAGCAGTTTGAGGGAAATATCATTTATCCAAAGGTTGTAGGAAAGGCCATGGGACTTCCGGGTATCTGGGTTCTGGCTGCAGTCACAATCGGTGGCGGAATCATGGGCATTGGAGGAATGCTCTTAAGTGTTCCGATTGCCGCAACAGCCTACCGTCTTATTAAGGACGACATGAATAAGACATCTGATCCACTTGAATAACTTACACAATTACTAATTAATAAAACTGCTTATAAAACTGATACCCCAATAAACTTATCTGAAACAAAAGATTCGTCCGTGAAACGTTTGAGCTTAAGAAGCTAAAGCTACATAAGGTTTCTCTGACGGTTCTTTTATTGTAAAAAAAGTCCATCCGGGAGGGATGGACAAATGTATTATTTGTTTTGGATGGACTTTTTTCTTTATTTCAACAAATTACTTGATGAACTTAACCTCAGGATAGATTTTCTTCTTAGCTTCTTCCTTCTTCTCGTTAAAGATTACCTTGTTCTCCTCGAAGAGGTTACGGCCGTTTGCATCGATTGAAACGATGAGTGGACCAAACTCCTTAACCTTGCAGCACCAGAGTGTCTCAGGCATTCCGAGCTCATCCCAGTGGTGCTCAGCAATTCTTTCTACCTCAGTAGCGGCAACAACTGCACATCCTGCCGGGAATACACAGTGGATTGCACCAAACTCCTTGCATGCACGCTCTGTGTTCGGGCCCATTCCACCCTTACCAACGATAACCCTTACGCCTGTTTCCCTGGTAAACTCGTACTCGAACTTCTCCATTCTCATTGAAGTGGTCGGTCCTACTGAAACCATCTCGTAATCATCCTCAGTACCCTCGATCTTACGAACGATTGGGCCTGCATGGAAGATAGCCTTGTTGCGGATATCATATGGAAGCTCTCTTCCGTACTCGATAAGACGGCGGTGAGCAACGTCACGGCATGTCATAAGGTCTCCGTCAAGCCATACAATATCACCGATTTTAATATCTTTAAGATCCTCTGCACTAACAGGTGTTACAAGAACTTTTTTGTCTCCTCTAATCTCGATCATGACTTTCTCCTTTACGCGTTGAATTTCCAGGTAGAATGTGTATCACATGTTACATTAAGGTCTGCATCAACCACGATGTGACCACGGCGGTGTGACCAGCAGCCTACATTTACTGCTACACCGATTGTGGATGGGTGACGTGCCGTATTCTCAATGTTTACGCCCATTACTGAATACTTTCCGCCCATACCCTGCGGTCCGAGACCAATCTTGTTGATGCCATCCTCAAGGAGCTTCTCCATCTTTGCGGCATTTTCATTTTCATTATGAGAGCCAACCTGACGCATAAGAGCCTTCTTTGAGTTAAGTGCTGCTGTCTCTACTGATGTACCAACACCAACGCCTACAAGAAGCGGAGGACATGCATTAAGACCATAGCTTGTCATCTGGTCAAGAACAAAATCTGTGATTCCCTCATAGCCTGCGCCTGGCATAAGAACCATTGCCTTACCTGGAAGTGTGCATCCGCCACCTGCCATGTATGTGTAAATTTCACACTTGTCGCTGTTTGGAACGATATCCCACCATACTGTAGGAGTTCCCTTACCAACGTTCTTCTTTGTGTTATACTCGTCGAATGTCTCAACTGAATTGTGTCTTAATGGAGCTGCAAATGTTGCCTGAACAACAGCTTCCTTAAGAAGAGCCTCGAGCTCATTGATATATGGGAAGTTTGTTCCACACTTGAGCCAGAACTGGATAACACCTGTATCCTGGCAGCTTGGGCGGTCAAGCTCTACAGCAAGATTCTGGTTCTTTGTCATTGTCTCATAGAGAACCTTTGGAAGTGCTGCTGTTTCCTGTGAGCCAAGATCCTCAAGCTTTGCAATTACGTCGTCAGGTAACTTCTTACCTACGTGAGCAACAAAATCAGCTACGATGTCTGTTAACTGCTTTACGCCATTTTCTTTATTCATTATGAGTTTCCTCCATTTAAGATCAAATTAGGTTGCTTCCACATTACGGATAGAATGGGAAGAGAATCGGTAAAAGAATCATACATACTGCGAATGAGATGATGATTAACGGGAATCCTCCCTTTACATAATCCTTGAAGGTATATCCGCCAAGACCTACTACCATTGTGTTTGCCGGCATTCCGATAGGTGTTGCATAAGCACATGAGCCTGCAAGTACTGTTGCAATAACAACTGCTCTCGGGTCAGCGCCAAGGCTTGTTGCAAGCGATACTGCAATCGGTACCATGAGTGCTGTTGTAGCTGTGTTTGACATGAAGTTCGTAAGAGCACATGTTACAACAAAGATTACAAGAAGAAGTACGATCGGGCTCGGGTTGCTTCCGAGAAGGCTGATAATCTTGTCAGCAATAAGTGTTCCTGCTCCTGTTGTATCAAGAGCCTTTGCAAGAGCAAGTGAACCACCGAAAAGAAGAACAACCTTGAGGTCGATTGATGCAAGTGCATCCTTCTCGCTGATAACTCCTGCAAGAACAAGTACTGCTGCACCGATGCAGGCTGATACGTGAATCTTGATACCGATGTTATCCTCAAAAATCATTGCAAGGATAACTACTACGAGAACAACAAGTGATACAATCTGCTTCCACTGTGGAACGTTGCTGAAATCCTTCTGCTCCTCTGCTGCCACGCCTGAAGTTCCCTTTCCGCTTGGGAGGAAACGGTATCCAAGGAATGCATAGAAAAGAATTCCGAGTACAAGCATCGGGATACCAACCGGTGCGTACATGAAGAAGCTTGTCTCAAGGCCGAGCTCCTGAAGTGCATTTACGCCCATGAGGTTTCCCGGGGCACCGATGATTGAAAGGTTTCCACCAAGTGCTGCTGCAAATACGAGCGGCATAAGAAGACGGCTTCTTGAATATCCTGCCTCATCAGCGATACCGCAAACAACCGGGATAAGAACGGCTGCAGTACCTGTGTTTGATAAGAAGCCTGACATAACGCCAACGATTACCATGATGGCAATGATGAGCATTCTCTCTGTCTTTGCAAACTTTGTTACAAGTCCACCGATTTTATTTGCCATTCCTGTCTCGAATAATGCCTGTCCTACTACGAACATACCCACGCAAAGGATAACATTACTGTTTACATACTGGGCAAATGTTGTTGATGCTTCAAGAACGCCTGTAAGTGTAAGTCCGAGTGCACAGATTGTTGCTGTAAGTGCAAGCGGGATTTTCTCAAGAATAAAGCTTACAACCGTGAATACGAGAAGCAGCAGTGTAATTGTTGTCTGAGACATAATTATCTCCTTTCGCTTTTCTTAAACTCTTTTGTTACTTTCCTTTTTAAACACGTGTTTTCCTGTTAACTCGATTATAGTATTGCATTTTCATAAAAACAAATTGTCAAAAGGTATACTGACATTAAAATTTTTTATGATATCAATTGCTATTATAAACTTTTATGCATAATTCACAAAGTCCATTAAAATTTTTTATGGCTTTTAAAAAGCAATTATGCTATTTTTATAGTGTTGGCGATTTTCTTTCTTATTTAAGTCTCCAATATTTCATAAATCCAGTATTTCGGTGTTTTAGGAGCAGGTCATGACATTAAACCAGTTAAGATATTTTTGTACGGCAAGCCGCTGCCACAGCATAACAAAGGCAGCTGAGGAGCTATATGTAACACAGCCCACTGTATCGGTTGCAATCAGGGATCTTGAAATAGAATTTGGAGTGAGCCTGTTTTACAGAAAGGGCAGCCAGCTTGTTCTTACGTCTGAGGGCGAAACCCTTTACGAGAAGGCAACATATATTCTCCAGTACTGTACCGAGCTTCAGGCAGACTGTTCAGGAATGGCGAGAGTTAAGCCTCCTGTTCGTATCGGTATCCCTCCGATGTTAAGTACCGTTTTCTTCCCTGACCTTCTTGTTGCATTCCAGAGGGAGTATCCCGGCATACATGTGATTCTCGAGGAATACGGTTCTGTAAGGGCATGTAGTCTTGTCCAGGATGATACCCTCGACCTTGCCCTTATCAACATGGAGCAGTATAACATTGACAAATTTAACCACGCCATTCTTGCGGATGACAGAATCGTCTTCTGTGTTGACGAAAAACACCCACTTGCAGGAAAAGAAACCATAAGCATTCAGGATATGGCAAGGGAGCAGCTCATTTTCTTTAATGCAGACTCAGTACAGAACCAGCTTTTAAAGCAGCGCTTTGAGCTAGAGGGCTATACGCCTAATATCATTATGAGAAGCAGCCAGATTTATACAACCCTTCAGTTTGTAAGTACCGGCAATTATGCATGCTTCCTCTATTCTAGCATGACCGACAAGTTCCCAGGTGTCGTAGGCATCCCGCTTAATCCCCCGATTCAGGTCAAGATCGGACTTATCTGGAAAAAGGGCAAATACATCCGAAACGACATGCTTTCGTTCCTTAACTTTACTAAGAAGTATTATAACGTTGCTGATTAATACCGCTTTTGCCCTGCATCATTATTCAGTCATCAGCTCCTTGGTAACCACTTACAGTCTTCAACATCTTGGTAACCACATAATGATGAAATGGCCAAAACATCAAAAAAAAAGCAAGCCCTCG
>JAUNDA010000011.1:38506-40097 GCA_030526295.1 Eubacteriales bacterium | reverse complement strand
ATTGGAAGATGGCAAAAGACTGTGATAATACACCGCCAATGACAGTAATGTGGATGGCCGAAAGCGGTAAAAAAGCCGTTGGAAGCAGTCGGAAGATAATTAATAAAGAATACTAAAAGAAATTCAAATGAACGAAACCATTTATACGGACTGGAACCCGTGGCACGGCTGCACGAAGATAAGTCCCGGATGTAAATACTGCTATGTTTACAGACAGGATGAGATGTATGGCAGCAGCGTGGCGAGCTCCCTTTGCAGAAAGACGGCAGCCTTTAATCTGCCGGTAAAAAGAAAACGCGACAAAAGCTATAAGATAGAACCGGGGAAAATAGTATTCACCTGCTTTACATCGGACTTTCTCCTAAGGGATGCCGATGAGTGGAGGGGAGAGTGCTGGGAAATGATCCGTGAAAGAAGCGACTGCTACTTCTATTTCTTTACAAAAAGAATAGACCGCTTCATGGAATGCATACCAAAGGACTGGGGAGACGGCTACGACAACGTGCTTGTCGGATGCACCGTCGAAAATCAGGCGATGGCGGATTACAGACTGCCGATTTTTAAGGAGCTTCCGATAAAGCATAAATCAATTATAGCTTCACCGCTTCTTGAGGGAATTGACATCTCGGCATACCTCGATGATTCAATCGAGGAGGTGGCTACGGGAGGCGAGTCGGGCGCCAGCGCAAGGGTCTGCGATTATGAATGGATTCTTGACTTAAGAAGACAGTGCGTTGAAAAGGAGATACCCTTCAGATTTCATCAGACCGGTGCCTATTTTAAAAAGGACGGCAGGATATACAGAGTTAAAAGAGGCTATCAGCTAAGTCAGGCGAGAAAGGCCGGAATCGACTACCTGATAGGGGAATATTTCATTCCCGAAAAAGTGGCATATTATTTTGAAAGGAAGAAAAATGAAGAGAGCGTTAAAAAAGATTCTGATCCTTGTGATGATTATGGCCTTTTTGCTTACGGGCTGCAGGAAGGAGACTCCGAAGGAAACAACAGCTGCGGCTACGACGGCGGCAGTAACTGAGACGACAGCCGAGGCTTCGACTGAGGCACCAAAGAAGGAGCCTGAGAAGCTTTTCACCTTTACACGTGAAAACATGCCTGTAATGGACGGTTCAACCTCAATGGTTCCGCTTGCAAAGGCAGCAGCGAGCGTACTTCTTGGGGAAAGTGCCGAAGAGGTAGGTGACCTCGTGTCATTTAACAGGACAACACAGTCCTTCAGAAACCTCATGTACGGAGATGCCGAGATTCTCATCGTAGGCGAGCCTAATGCGGCTGTGTTTGATGAGATGGAAACATATGGCTACAAGTACGAACTTGAGGAGATTGCAACCGATGCACTCATATTTGTTGTTAATAAGGATAACCCGGTTGAAAATCTGACCACTGAGCAGATAAGAAAGATTTACACGGGCGAGATCACTAACTGGAAGGAGGTCGGCGGAAACGACTGCGAAATCATCCCCTTCCAGAGAAATGAGGGTGCAGGTTCACAGGCACTCATTAAGAAGCTCATCATGAAGGATACTCCGATGATGGAGGCTCCGGCACAGTTTATCTCAGGCGAGATGGGTGC
>JAUNDA010000011.1:19578-38496 GCA_030526295.1 Eubacteriales bacterium | reverse complement strand
CCTCATGGAGGCTGTCAAGTCATATGACAATTCTGCAAATGCCATCGGCTACAGTGTTTATTACTATGCCAATGACATGAGAAAGGCAAGGGGCTTAAAGATTCTTTCTGTTGACGGAGTTGAGCCCAATGCCGACACAATCAGGGCAAAGAAGTATCCGCACCTTAATGCATATTACTGTGTTATAGGTGAGGAGGAGCCTGAGGATTCACCTGTCAGGAAGATGTATGAGTGGTTCATGACAAAGGAGGGCCAGGAGCTTGTATTAAGCGAGGGCTATATCGCAACAGGCGAGCCTGAGAAGCTTTCTGAAACAATTAAGAGCGGTGAAACCGTTAAGACTGACTATACCTACTATGTAAAGAACACACTTCCGGAGGACAAGTTTACAAGACTTGAGGAAGGACCGATGAATTCACTTAAGGCAAGGGATGACTATGGTACGCTCTATCCATATGTGGGCGGATATCTTTTCTCTGATGATGGCTCTTATTCATACCAGGCCGGCTCAATGAACGGCTTCTATGATGCAAAGGGAAGACTTGTAACAGACCCCGTATATTCGGGCATTGACATTATCGGATATAATGACAGCGTAACATTTGAATACAAGACAATCCCGTTCTACCGTATGTCAACGGCAGATGAGAGTGGCGAGAAATTTAAGTCAACATTTGCTTCAATAGACGGTAAGGTTGTTTGTGATAAGACCTATGACTATGTAATGGGACTTAAGAACAGGATTTTCTGCATCAACTATGCTCTGTTTGACGAGGAGGAGGGCTATGCCGAGGATGCAAGGGATACCTTCGACATCTACGACTTTGACGGTAATCTCGTATTAAACTCGGAGGATGTGCCGTGGGCATCATCTCTTTATAATGTTGGTGATGATTACTATGTATTCCAGGAAGTAGACAAGGACTTTTATTATCATTATTACCTGACGGACCTTGCAGGTAAAAAGATCCTCGGACCTTATGAATACATTGACGGCTATCAGGACGGAAGGGCAGTTGTGGAGCTTGGCTATAAGAACGGTGACATTCTTTTCAATGTCGTTGACCTTATGGATAACCGGCTTTTCCAGGAAACAAAGACATCTGTCACAAGGCTCAAGGATGGTTCGTTTGTTGTAAGAAACATGAGCGGACAGAATGAGCTTGCAACCAAAAACGGCAAGGTGATCAAGCTTCTCGATGACGGCTTTATCACGGCAACTGATTTTGGATTCATTAACCAGAAGCAGGATTCCTTCATAAAGTGCTATAACTTCGAGGGTGAGCTTCTGTTCGAGGATTACTTTGACAGCTGGTACACGGCAGGTGAGAAGGGAATCATCTACAGCAGAAAGGGCGCCGGTATTTATATCGTTGACATCATGAACGATAAGCAGCTCTACATTGAGGGTGCAGAGGACCTTTCACCGTTCTACAACATGGATGGTATGGAGGACGGAAGAATTCTCCGTGCATCAAATTACTACTATGACGAGGCTAAGGGCAAGTCATATATGCACAACTGGATTCTCAATGAAAACCTTGACATCATAAAGGACATCAAGGACTGCTACATCTACATGAACACAGACCACATCACAGGTGAAAAGTACTATGTGATTGAGAAGGATGTTAATGATTACGAGTACTATGACCTTGATTTCAAGCAGTTTGGAAAGTACAGCACCTACTACAGGATTGTCGGCGGACAGTACATGACGGATGACGAATACGGCTTCACTGCACGTGATAAGGACGGAAACATCGTATTCAGATACAATTTCGTCAACTCCTACGACGACTGATAAGCTGAAATGTCAAAACTCAAAAAGCAATAGATATTTAACATGGAGCTCCATCGTGGTATAATACCGCGGTGGAGTTTTTGCTTTGCCTAATGAGTCACCCCAAGTTACATGCTAGCATGAAAACTATTTGCAGTGAATGTTATTAATGGAGATGAGGCGGGGAAAAAGCTTTTTATCCATGAAGTTTCGGGTTGCATAAAACCGGGACCGACCAAAAAGAAAGGAAGTGTTTTCAAATGAAAATACAGATTTTACAGTTAATAGACGGTGCAAAGAAGGCTACGGGACTCACGGTAATCATTGACGTATTCAGGGCAATGACGGTTGAGGCACATGTAATAAATAATGGAGCCAGTGACCTTATACCGATAGGAAGCATCGATGATGCATATAAATACAGGAATGAGCATCCTGGAACAATACTTATCGGAGAGCGCGGCGGAAAAAAGTGCCCTGGCTTTGATTTTGGAAATTCACCTAGCGCCGTTAAGGACTACGACTTTACGGGAAAGACTGTTGTGCATACGACAAGTGCGGGAACGCAGGGCGTTGCCAATGCGAAGGGTGCTGATGAGATTATTGGTGGAAGCCTTGTTACTGCAAAGGCCATTGCAAAATACATAAAGGAAAAGAATCCTGAGGTCGTGTCACTTGTCTGCATGGGTCTTGCGGGTGAGAAGGAAACGACTGAGGACACTCTTTGTGCCGAGTATATTAAGTACATCCTCGAAAATGGCAGCGAGGCGGGCTTTGACATGGAGGCTGGAATTAAGAAATGTGCCGAAACTGACGGTGCGAAGTTCTTTGATAAGAATAGACAGGAGGTTTTCCCGGAGGAGGATTTCCACATGAGCGTGGATGCCGACAGGTTCGACTTTGTTTTGAAGATTGAAGAGGGCAGCGACGGCTTCATGCATACGAGAAGGGCCTGATTATTAAAGGTAGATAGAGGATAAAACAACGGACACTCACAAATCCATGTGCGTGTCCGTTGTTTTTGTATATATATATGATTTGTTACCTATGTCGCTTTTGATGTTAAACCTTAAAGGGTGCATATGAGTCACGACCGGATTAATTATCAAATCTTAAAGCTCAGGCTTCTTAAAATCGGGGCTTTCAAGGATTGAAAGGAAAACATCTACTATTTCCGGATCGAACTGAGTGCCGCGGCAACGGATAAGCTCTGAGATAATTGCGTCCCTCTCAAGTGCCTGTCTGTAGGAACGCTCGCTTGACATTGCATCGTAGGCATCGCTTACACTGATTATTCTTGAGAATACCGGGATGTTCTCGCCCTTAAGTCCGTCAGGATATCCTGAACCGTCGAAGCGTTCGTGGTGCCAGCGGGCAGCGAGGGAAAGCTCCGGGATTTCCTTCATGTTCTTGAGAATATCGCAGCCCTGAACAGTATGGCTTTTAACCCTCTCAAACTCCTCGTCAGTAAGGACTGTGTTCTTATCAAGAATCCTTGTCGGGATTCCGATTTTTCCAATGTCGTGAAGCAGTCCCGCAAAGTAAATTTTGTTGCAGTCCTCCTCTGTAAATCCCATCTTTTCCGCAATCTGCCTTGAATAGATGGCAACGCGCTTTGAATGACCTGTGAGGTATGTGTTTTTGGCCTCTATTGTAGCCGCAACTGTTTCAAGGCTTTCGTTTGTAAGATTAAGATACTCATCCTGCTTTTCCTCAAGACTTATAACGAGGCGCTCATGGCTCATCGAAAGAATCTTAAGGGCAACGTATGCAAGTATTACACATGAGACCATTATGATGCTTGATACAGGATTGTAGTTAGCTCCGCCAGGTGCAAGAATCGGAAGTGTCACCGAAAGAGCCGCCAGTGTGAAGACATAGATGGTGTCACCTGTTCTTACCAGCGGGAGAAATGCAAAAATAAAGAGGTACAGCGATGAAAGCGGTATGTTGGCATGCATTCCTGAACCGTGTCCAATCGGCATGATTAGATTTTGTGAGATGCATAACAGTGTAACCTCTATTGCTATTACCGTATCAAGAAAAAGAATCGGAATCCTAAGCTTCCCAAACTGTTTCTTTGTTATGGTAATGCCTGAATAGCAGGCCATAAGTATGGTTGCGGTTACAGCAAAAATGACTGTGACATATGATAAGGTGCTATGCATCAGAAGGATGCTTCCTGTTATTATGTCGGTCACAAGCCAGAAAAGGTTTGTTGCATTAAGTACCGTAAATGCCCACATCAGAATGAAGCATCTGTGGCCGAATATTCTGTTTTCAAAATCTGTTATCTGCTGTTTTGTATATTTAACACTTTTCATAGATAGAAGAGATTTGTTTATCGGCTTTCTTTTTTTATTTTAATATACAATATTTAGAAGCTTTTTTGAAGCATCTGTTACAGCATCCGCATAGAATGTAAAGCCAAGGTCGTTTGGATGCAGGCGGTCCTCGCTGTTAAGAAAATCAGGTGAGGTCGGGAAATATGTATCCTCGAGAACAGTGACATTTGAATAGCCCGCATACATTTCCCTTAATGCGGCAAATGCGTCAGTGCTTGAATAATCAAGCATCCTGCTTCTGTCATGGAATTTTCTGTCAGCGCGCCATATCGGCATAATGGCAAGAACAGGTGTATCCGGGAAGATTTCCGTAAGACGGTCCATAAAACCCCTTGCACCGTTAATGAATATCTCAAGCGTTTCGCTTAGGGAGTAGTCATTTGTTCCGTATGCCACAGTAATGAGGTCGGGCTTAAGGCTTTTAAGCTCGTCGTCAAGGGATGCGCCCTCAAACCAGTATCCGCCTATGGCCTGGTTTAAGATTTCTGCATTTAGCACTTAAAAAGCACATAATAATACATTTACAGTGTATTTCTTATGCCATGATAATGTGCCCTTATAACATTAATAATGCAATTTTTATTGCTTTCGGAGTAAAACTACCCCAATTTAATACACTTGTCAAGATTTGTGTTATAATCACTCCAAAGGGGGAATCAGTATGAATATGGATGTACTGGTTATCGGCGGCGGAGTAATCGGCTGCTCGATTTTAAGGGAATTATCAAGATATGATTTAAGGTGCGTTCTTGTCGAAAAAGAGGAGGATGTTTGTTCGGGTACCTCAAAGGCAAATTCAGCGATTGTGCATGCTGGATTTGATGCAAAGCCGGGTTCCTTAAAGGCTAAGATGAATGTCCGCGGAAACGAGATGATGGGAAAAATCGCAGAGGATCTCGATGTTGATTTTAAGAGAAACGGTTCGCTCGTTCTGCTTTTTGACGAGGCAGATAGACCTGCACTTAATGACCTTTATGAAAAGGGTATCGCAAACGGAGTTAAGGACCTGAGGATTGTGGAAAGGGACGAGCTTAAAAAGCTCGAGCCAAACATCTCCGACAGGGTGGTTGCGGCCCTTTATGCCCCGACAGGTGGAATCATATGCCCGTTTATGCTCACAGTGGCAAATGCCGAGAATGCAGCGGCAAACGGAGCTGAGTTTATATTCAATAAAGAGATAACGGGAATCGAAAGGGTTTCCGATGGTGAGCATGCTCATCATTATAAGGTGACCACAAAGGACAAAGATGTAATTGAGGCTAAGTATGTTGTAAATGCGGCAGGCGTTTATGCCGACAAAATCCACAACATGGTCTCAGACCGTAAGCTTCACATTACACCGCGTGCGGGAGAGTACGAGCTTCTTGATAAGGAGGCAGGCGGAATGGTCAAAAGGACAATCTTCCAGCTTCCGTCTAAGATGGGAAAGGGAATTCTCGTAACCCCGACAATCCACGGAAACCTCCTGCTTGGCCCAACGGCAACGGATCAGGACGACAAGGAGGGTACGGGAACAACTGCAGTGGGACTTGAGACGGTAAGGGATAAGTCAGCACTCAGCATTAAAAATATCCCGTATGGAAAGGTAATAACCGCATTCTCAGGCCTCAGGGCACATGAGGACGGCGGAGATTTCATACTCGGTGAGACTGAGGAGGGAAGCGGCTTCTTTGACGCTGCTGGAATCGAGTCACCTGGACTTACGTCAGCGCCTGCAATAGGTGAATACATTGCAATGCTTGTCGCTGAGAGGGCAGGTGCAAAAAAGAAGGAAAACTTCATTGAAAAGAGAAATGGCATCCCGCACGTTGCAAAGCTAAGTAAAGAGGAGAGGGCTGCACTCATAAAGGAACGCCCCGACTACGGCGTAATGGTATGCAGGTGTGAGGAAATCTCAGAGGGCGAGATTGTAGACGCCATAAGGAGAACACCTGGTGCAAGGTCGCTTGACGGAGTAAAGAGAAGGGTACGTCAGGGAATGGGCAGGTGCCAGGCTGGCTTCTGCACCCCGAGGACAATGGAAATCCTCAGCCGTGAAGCAGGCATTCCGATGGAAAAAATCTGCAAGAACCGTAAGGGCTCTGAGCTTCTTAAGGAGGGATACTGATGGAAAGACATGACATCGTAATCATAGGAGGAGGCCCGGCAGGACTTGCTGCTGCAATTGCGGCAAGAAAAGAAGGAATAAAGGACATCCTCATCCTCGAGCGTGACAGGAAGCTCGGCGGAATCCTCAACCAGTGCATACATAACGGCTTCGGACTCCATACCTTTAAGGAGGAGCTTACAGGTCCCGAGTATGCAGGCAGGTTCATTGAGGAAGCAAAAAAGGAAGACATTCCATACAGGCTGAGTACAATGGTAATAGAAATCACCCCTGACAGGGAGATTACTTATGTTAACCGCGAGGAGGGCCTTGTGACGATAAAGGCTGGTGCGGTGATCCTGGCAATGGGATGTCGTGAGAGGCCGCGTGGGGCACTCAACATCCCTGGAATGAGACCTGCGGGTGTTTACACGGCGGGAACTGCACAGAGACTTACAAACATTGAGGGTAAGTGCGTCGGTAGGGAAGTTGTAATCCTTGGCTCCGGTGACATTGGACTTATAATGGCAAGAAGAATGACACTTGAGGGAGCAAAGGTAAAGGCTGTTGCTGAGCTCATGCCTTATTCGGGAGGACTCAAGAGAAACATTGTGCAGTGCCTCGATGATTACGGAATCCCGCTTAAGCTTTCACACACCGTCGTTGACATCGAGGGTAAGGAAAGGGTTACGGGAGTTACCATCGCAGAGGTTGGTCCTGACAGAAAGCCAATCCCCGGAACAGAGGAGCATTTTGAGTGCGATACGCTGCTTCTTAGCTGCGGACTCATCCCCGAAAACGAGCTTTCACGCTCGGCTGGAATCGAGATGAACGCTGTCACGAGCGGACCATGCGTAAACGACAGGCTTGAGACATCGCTTATGGGTGTCTATGCGTGCGGAAACGTACTCCATGTGCATGACCTTGTTGACTACGTTTCAGAGGAGGCTGCACTTGCTGGAAGAAACGCAGCAAAATTCGTGATGGAGGAAGCTCAGGCAAACCAGACGGCTTCAGGAGACGAGATAAAAATCATCGCCCGTGACGGTGTAAGATATACGGTACCGCAGATACTGAGCCCCTCGCAGATGAATGATAAGGTAGTCGTGAGGTTCAGGGTTGCAGACGTTTACAAGAATAAGGCGGTTTGCGTTTATTACGGAAACGAGCGCGTGCAGAGAATAAAGAAGAAGGTGCTTGCCCCTGGTGAAATGGAGCAGGTGATCATTATGAAGAAGACGCTTGAGGGAGTTAACCCCGATAGCATAACGGTATGTCTGGAGGAGCAGTAATGGAAACAAAAGAAATGATATGCATAGGCTGCCCGCTTGGCTGTCCGCTTAACGTAACAATAAATGAAATGAATGAGGCGGGAATCGAGGTTTCAGGAAACACGTGCCCGAACGGCCACACATATGCCGTTAACGAGGTACTCCATCCTGAACGCATCATAACCTCAACGGTACCGGTAACAGGTTCATCCGACGTGAGGGTAGCCGTAAAGACGGCACACTCGGTCCCAAAGGGCAAAATCTTCGAGTGCATGGATGAAATCCATAGGGCATCGGTTAAGGCTCCGGTACATATCGGGGATGTGGTCATTAAAAACATTGCGGGTACAGGGGTTGACATAATTGCAACCTCCGACGCACTGTGACATGGTGAACAACAGGCCACGCTACTATTAATAAATAAGAGGTTTAAAAATGAAAAAGGTATTTTCGCTTATCCTTACAGTATTCATGGTTGCGGCTTTATCCGTAACCAGCCTTGCAGCTGATGGCGCAGGCTATAGGGACAATGTATCAAACAGATTTGAGGCAGGCAATTATGCAGTCATCGCTGACGACGCTGATATCAATGATGCGATTGCGGCAGGAAGAACAGTTACTGTTACGGGAGTTGAGGCAATCGGAAACATCTTTGCGGCAGGCCAGAACGTTTATGTTGAGGATGCACGCCTTTACGGAGACATCGCCGTAGCAGGCCAGAATGTTTATGTCAGGGACATTGCAGCAGGCGGAAACGTTTTTGCGGCAGGTGAAAAGGTTGTAATTGGCGGTCATGTATACGGAAGCGTATATGCTGTCTGCAGCGAAATTGAAATCGAGGACGGAACAATTATCGAGGGAACATGCGGCATCTCATGCTCGAAGGAGCCGGTAATTGCAGAAAATGCCAGCATTACCGCACTTAATGTTTCCATTGACGAGCCAAAGGATAACAGCACGGCTAAGAAGACACTCACAGCCGGTGCAAAGATCCTGATGGCTGTTAAGTCTGTTGTTTACTGGGCGCCAGCAATGATGCTTCTTTCGCTTATCATAAGCCTTCTCTTTAAGAATAACGTTACAGCAGCCACTGAGACACTCACAAAGCGCACAGGTGCAACCTTTGGATTTGGTGCACTCGCGCTCCTTGTATTCCCGGTTGCATTTATCATCATGTGCATCACATACATCGGACTGCCGCTTGCATTCATCCTGCTCGGCATTTATCTTCTTTTGATATTTGTTTCGCAGACATTTACCGCGTCAATCCTCGGAAGACTTATCTTTACGGATATGAATGTGATTCTCTCGGGACTTATCTGTACGACAATCCTTGTGGTTGTTGACAGGCTTCCGATAATTGGAACATTGGTTTCATGGGCATGTGCATTTGTGATGTTTGGCTATGTTGTACTGGCCTTCTCAAAGAGGTTTAAAAAGGAAGATAAGGCTGTAAATAAAGCAACGGCGGCGGAGGCAGCTGAGGCTATAGGTGCTTCGTGTGAGGCTGCAGGCGTAAATGCAGGTGAGACATCGACAGAAAATGCTTCAGGTGCTGGAATGACTGCATCAGAGTCTGCACCAGTGGCTTCGACAGAAACTGTTACAGCCCAGCAGACGGCAGCAGGAGAGGCGGCTACTTGCGAAGCTAATGCACCGGCTAACGAGACTAAGGCAGAGTAAACGGATTTATTATTTTTGTTTTAATAGGGGGGGAATTATGGAACAGATAATGATGTTAAGGTTTGGTGACAACCCGGTTGATTATGAGATACCGGATGGCTACGAAATCAGGGAATGCCGTGACAATAACAAAGAGGACTGCAACGGATGGTTAAAGGCCTGCGAGACTCTCTTTGAAACTATTGAGGGAGGACGGTGGTCCGAGGAAAAATTCATAAGCGACATGATAAACGATCCGGACTGCACCGCAAAAAACATCTTCCTTATCTGCAGGAAGTCTGACGGAGCCATTGCTGGAACGGCAACGGCAAAGGACGGCGAGAAGCCGTCACTTCACATGGTCGGAGTGAATAAGGAATTCATGGGTCAGGGGCTTGCATATCCGATATGTGCAGCTGCGGTTAACAGAATGATTGAAAACGGTGACCACAGAATCATGCTTCTTACGGATGAATTCAGGATTCCCGCAATAAAGACATACCTTAAGATGGGCTTCCGCCCATGGTATTACCTTGATGACATGCAGGAAAGATGGAGGGGCGTATTTAAGGACCTCGGATTTAATCCTGACGATTACTTCGCTTATGACAAGACTTCATTTAGGAAAGTGAAGATTTAAGCACAGGCACCTGTTTCGCCAGGCTGTCCCACAGGCTGGGTATTGAAAACAACTGTTGGAGTGAAAATAATTGTTGAAGTAAACAACAGCAGTAAATGCAAAAAGCAAACAAAGAGTTAAAGTAAATAATAAATAAAAAACTGTCCTTGAGGCTTTCTTTGATAATGAGCATTATCAGAGTAAATTGCAAAGGACAGTATTTTTATGCTTATATCTCATTAAAGTGTCAGCTAGGGCAGGAGATGGCCTGGGTGCGCTCGATCATTTCGTGGAGAAGCTTTGCGGTAGAGTCCTCAGAGGCCTTGTATAAAACCTCTTTTCCGTTTCTTCTTGAATCGATGAGACCGCTTGTCTTAAGAAGTCTCAGGTGGTGTGAAACAGCGGGAGAGGACATGCCGATTAGCGAGGCAACGTTTGCAACGCACTCCTCGCTGTGGCATAAAAGCCAGAAGATCTTTACCCTTGTAGGGTCGCTCAGAATCTTGAAAACCTCAGCAATGTTTTCGAAGTTTTCGTTCTTATTAAGCTCTTCCTTCAAAATGTCTATATGTTCGTGATGACCATGGTTATGAAGTGGAATGCCTAAATGCTCGTGATGGTCATGCTCGTGACGATCGTGTTCATGATGACCATGGTCGTGAAGTGTTGTACTGTTCATGTATTTCTCCAAAATTTCAATTGACTTTAGCTCCATGAGGTATTATACTGCATCCGTAACGATTAAACAAGTATTTAATCGTTTAATTTAAAAGATTGCTCTAAAGGAGTATAGTTATGGAACAGGAACAGAAAATCAAACTTGCAAGAATAATCGCGACAGTGGTTCTTCTTATTTTACTTAATGCACTCGGAACAACCGGCATCGTAAGGCTTATCGGCTTTCTCATTGCCTATCTTGTAATAGGCTATGACGTATTGCTTGAGGCCTTTGAGGGTGTTAAGGAGGGGGAAATGCTCGATGAGTGCTTCCTTATGGTTATCGCAACACTCGGTGCGTTTGGCCTTGCAATTTACGAAAAGTCTGGAGATTTCAATGAGGCAATCTTTGTAATGCTTTTCTTCCAGCTTGGAGAATTCTTTGAGGACTTTGCAGTTGACCGTTCAAGGGACAACATCTCAAAGCTTATGGACATAAGACCTGATTATGCGAACCTTCTTTCAGGTGAAAAGGTAAGCCCAGACACTGTTGAGGTGGGAAGCATCATAGTTGTTAATCCCGGAGAAAAGGTGCCGATTGACGGTATCGTTACAGAGGGAAATTCGGTTCTTGACACGAGCGCGCTTACAGGTGAGTCCAAGCCAAGAAGCGTAAAGGAAGGCGATGAGATTGTAAGCGGCTGCATCAATAAGACAGGACTTATCAAGGTAAGGACCACAAAGGAGTTCGGTCAGTCGACA
Organism: Eubacteriales bacterium; assembly: GCA_030526295.1. Lineage (GTDB taxonomy): Bacteria > Bacillota > Clostridia > Lachnospirales > Lachnospiraceae > Avilachnospira. The sequence continues at coordinate 27,311 of JAUNDA010000011.1, read as the reverse complement.
GTTTCAAGAATCCTCGAGCTTGTTGAGGAATCATCTGAAAGAAAGTCAAAGTCAGAGGACTTTATCTCAAAGTATGCAAAGATTTACACACCTGTTGTTTGTATCCTTGCACTTTGCCTTTGCATAATTCCTCCTGTTGTACGCCTGGTTCTCGGAACAGATCCTGTATGGAACGTTTGGATTTACAGGGCTCTTACATTCCTCGTAATCAGCTGCCCGTGTGCACTTGTAATGAGTATTCCTCTTACATTCTTTGCGGGCCTTGGTGGTGCAAGCCGTGAGGGTATCCTCATTAAGGGCTCAAATTACCTTGAGACTCTTTCAAAGGTAAAGACAGCAGTATTCGATAAGACTGGCACACTCACAAAGGGTGAGTTCAGCGTTACTGAGATAAAGGCTGAAGGCGTTGATGAAAAGACACTTCTTGAGTATGCGGCTTATGCTGAGAATGCTTCATCACACCCGATTGCTGAAAGCATCAGAAGGGCCTATGGAAAGGACATTGATGCGTCAAGGCTTATCGGCGTAGAAGAGGAAAGCGGCGGCGGAATCAAGGCTGTCATCAGTACTGCTGATGGTGAGAAAAAGGTTGCATGTGGTAATGCAAAGCTTATGAAGAGCCTTGGAATCACACCGGCAGATTCTGTAAGCGGTACCGTTGTATTCGTTGCAATCGATGAAAAGTATGCAGGCTACATCCTCATTAGCGATGAGGTTAAGGAGACCTCAGCCGAGGCCGTTAAGAAGCTTGAGAAAATCGGTGTTGGAAGAATCGTCATGCTTACGGGTGATGATGAGACTAGCGCTAAGGGAGTTGCAGAGAAGCTTGGCATTAGGGAATACTATGCGGGTCTTTTACCACAGGACAAGGTTTCTAAGATTGAGGAGCTTTTAAGCGATAAGACTGCATTTGTCGGTGATGGTATCAACGATGCACCTGTTCTCATGAGGGCAGATGTAGGTGTTGCAATGGGAGCACTCGGATCTGACGCTGCGATTGAGGCTGCTGACGTTGTAATTATGGATGATGACCCGCTTAAGCTTGCAAAGGGTATCGAGATTTCGAGAAAGTGTCTTGGAATCGTTTACCAGAACATCATTTTCGCATTTGCGGTAAAGGGCATTTGCCTTATCTTAAGTGCCCTCGGATTTGCCAACATGTGGCTTGCCGTATTTGCAGATGTCGGAGTAATGGTAATCGCAGTGCTTAATGCCATCAGGGCGGGTAATACAAGTATTTACTCATTAATCAAATTGAGGTATAATACTCTTTTGTCGGGATTTTAAATGCCGTACACAATCTGAAGATTTTGGCAGCAGGAGTATATGGACGTATTATTCTTTGTAAATAGCATTTTGTTTGGTATTGGACTTGCAATGGATGCATTTTCCGTATCACTTGCCAACGGACTTAACGAGCCGAGGATGAAGCGCTCAAGGATGTGTCTCATCGCAGGAACCTTTGGTGTTTTTCAGACACTTATGCCGCTTATCGGATGGGTATGCGTTCACACAATCGTAGGCAGGTTTACACAGCTGCAGAAATACATTCCGTGGGTGGCACTGATTCTTCTTCTTTACATCGGAATCAGGATGCTTATCGAGGGAGTTAAGTATACCGATTATGAGGGTGAAAGAGCAAAGCTAAGCTTCATCTCACTAATTATCCAGGGCGTTGCAACATCAATCGATGCACTTTCAGTAGGATTTACAATTGCGGATTACAAGCTTTTCCCTGCGATTACCGAGGCGGTTATCATCGGTATTGTTACCTTTGGAATTTCTTATGCGGGCGTAATACTTGGAAAGAAATTTGGAACAAAGCTTTCAGGAAAGGCTTCCATACTCGGAGGCATAATCCTCATCATCATCGGAATCGAAATCTTCATAAAGGGTATTATCTAAGTGTATTTAAAGCCGGACATTTCCATGAATAATCGTGGGAATAAGCCGGCTCTTTTTGTTTTTTGGGAGTTTAATGAGCTACAATTACTGGTACTGGAAAAAAAGAAAACAGAAGGAACAGAAGGCAAGGCAAAGAAGCAGGGAGGAAAGGCGTAAGAATGAGCTTAGGGAGTTCCTGCTTGATTTTGACGTGGAATCACTTCGTGAGTATGCGCTTACCATGGACCGCTGCTTTGTGCTTCACATAGGACCTACAAACAGCGGAAAGACATATGAAAGCATACAGGCACTTAAGAATGCAGAGTCAGGGGCATACCTTGGACCACTGAGGCTCCTTGCACTTGAGATGTATGATAACCTGAATGAAGCAGGAATAAGATGCAACCTCTTAACGGGAGAGGAATCTGTAATGATTCCGGGTGCCAACCATACATCATCGACAATCGAGCTTTGTGATTATGACAGAAGGATAGATGTAGCCGTAATCGACGAGGCACAGATGATAACAGACCCGTTCAGGGGTGACAGATGGGCAAGGGCCATCTACATGGTTAATGCAAGCGAGGTGCACATATGCCTTGCACCTGAGGCAAAGGACCTCATCATTTCAATCCTTGAAAGCTTCAATGCACAGTATGTCGTGCATCACCATGAGAGACTCGCACCGCTTAGCTTCGAGGGACCCTTTAAAAGCATCAGGGGAGCTAAACCAGGAGATGCTCTTATCGTATTCTCGAGAAAGGCTGTTCTCAGTGTGTCAGCCGAGCTTGAGCACTCGGGAATTAAATCGAGTGTAATATACGGAGCACTTCCGCCTGTTTCAAGAAGGGAAGAGGTAAGAAAATTCTCGACGGGTGAGACAAGCGTTGTTGTTGCGACAGATGCGATAGGAATGGGAATATCACTCCCGATTAAGAGGGTTATTTTCTGTGAGACGATGAAATACGATGGAGTGAGTCACAGAAGGCTCAATGCGTCGGAGATAAAGCAGATTGCGGGAAGAGCCGGAAGGTACGGCATCTACGACCATGGTGAGGTTTTGTCGATGTCTGACTACAGAACCATTAAGGAAGCACTTAACACCGAGATTGAGCAGGCTGACCACATTACGCTGCCATTCCCTGAGGCTGCACTTGAACTCGACTATCCGCTTGACGAGCTGATGAAGGAGTGGAATAAGCTACCATCAGCTCCGGGATTCCTTCGCGCAGACATGAGCGAGGCGTTAGAGCTTTACAAGTCAATCAAGCAGATAGCACCAAAAATCGAGAAGCATCTTCTTTATAAGATGATTACGTGTCCGGTTGACATAAAGAACGGAGAACTCGTTAAGTACTGGGCAAGGTGTGCAATGGCAATCTTCACACAGAAGGCCCTGCCGGAGCCCGATGCGGGAACTGACAGCCTTGAGGAGTGCGAGCTTAGGTACAAGGAACTTGACGTAAGGCACCAGATGTTAAGAAGAATCGGAATCGAAGAGGACAGGATGGAGGAAAAGCTTGTCCTTTGCAAAAAGATCAACGAGTTCCTCGAAAAGGACAAGGACAGATACCTTCGCCGCTGCAGCTACTGCGGAAAGGTAATGCCATCAACAAGTTCATTCGGTATGTGTGACAAGTGTTACCACAAGATGCAGATCGGATGGTTTAATAGCTGAAGCGTAATACTCTTGGAAATATCGCCTTTCAATAACATAAAAACTTGTATAATAACATAAACAATGTTACTGACAAAAAAATAATGTTACTATAAAAAAGTGTCCCCGGGCCGTTGTGGTCCGGGGATTGTTGTATGTTGAAATTTTTAAGGTTCTGTTTTTGTTGTGATCATGATAGTGCAAAAGCCTGATGATGGTAGTGCAGGAGCATGATAAAAGTAGAACATAAACCCGGTGCCGGCAGTGAAAGAATGCAGGAAACCGGAGATGTTTATGCAAGAACCTCTTCGGCGTATCTGACGGTTTCCATGGCGTCGTGACAGTATCTGTCGGCACCGATTGACTCGGCATAATCTCTTGTGAGAACTGCTCCTCCGACAACGACCTTGCACCATGGAGCCTTTTCCTTAAGCTGCTTGATGGTCTCCTCCATTGAAGGAACCGTAGTCGTCATAAGTGCGCTCAAACCACAAAGTGGGGCATGAATTTCAATAACTTTTTCGACTATAACCTCAGGAGGTACATCCTTACCTAAATCAGTTACATCGAAACCGTAATTTTCCATAAGAAGCTTAACGATATTCTTGCCAATGTCATGAATGTCACCATGAACTGTTGCTATTACAAACCTTCCCTTTGGCTTGTCACCAGCTGCTTCCTTTGCCAAAGGCATTGCAGCCTTTATGATTTCAAAGGCACCTGATGCAGCCTCGGCACTCATAAGAAGAGAGGGGAGAAAGACTGTCTTTTTCTCAAATCCCTCACCGACAATGTTAAGTGCCGGGATGATTTCATCATTAACGAGCTCGAGAGGTTTTCTTTCCTTTAAGAGTTCCTTTGTAAGCTCTGTGGCTCTTTCCTTAAGTCCCTTGACGATGGCAAACATAAGCGGGCTTTCCGTTGCAACGGAGGCTGCTGATGAAGAAGCTGCGGACGCTGAGCTTCCAGGTGTACCCTGAGCTTGCTGCGAGGCAGCAGAACCTGTCTGAGGCTGTGCCGGTGCAGCGGGAACTGTTGCAAACGAGTCTGCGTTTTTAATGTAGTCGCTGCAGTTGTCATCAAGACCACGAAGAGCCTTATATGCATAGTAGGCCTTCATCATGTCAACCGAATACGGATTCATAATTGCGGCTGAAAGACCGTTAAAAAGTGAAAGGGCAAAGAAGGTACTGTTAACTGCATCTCTTTGCGGGAGGCCGAAGGATACGTTTGAAACACCAAGCGAGGTGTGACAGCCGAGGTCGTTTTTAATAGTCCTAAGTGCTTCAAGGGTTACGTTTGCTGACATTTTGTCAGCACTTATCGTCATCGCAAGCGTATCGAAGATGATGTCCTTACTTGAAATGCCGTACTCAGCGGCCTTTGCGAGAATCTTTTTCGCTATTTCAACCCTGCCCTCTGCAGTAGCAGGAATTCCTGTCTCATCAAGTGTGAGTGCGACAACAAGTCCACCGTATTTTTTAACAAGAGGAAATACCTTTTCCATGCTTTCCTCTTTTCCGTTAACGGAATTGACCATTGCCTTTCCGTTATAACGGCGAAGTGCCTTTTCCATAGCCTCCGGGCTTGCAGTGTCAATCTGGAGCGGAAGGTCAGAAACTGCCTGAAGCTCGCATACGGCTGCGGTGAGCATGCTGACCTCGTCAATCTCCGGAAGTCCCACATTGACATCGAGGATGTGAACACCCTTATCCTGCTGCTTAATTCCCTCTCCGAGAAGGTAATCCATCTCGTTATTGATAAGAGCCTGCTTAAAGCGCTTCTTTCCTGTCGGGTTGATTCTTTCTCCGATAAGTATGGGAGTAGCATCAAATTTAACAGCATGTGTATATGATGACACAACGGTGATGCCCTTATCTGTAAGCGGGGCGGGAGACATTCCCTTAGTCTTAAGGTTTAGCTCCTTAATGTATTCAGGGGTTGTGCCGCAACAGCCGCCGATGAGGCGAACGCCCTTTTCAACAAGCTCCCTTACATCCCCTGCAAATTCAACTGCGGAAACGTCAAATACGGTTTTTCCGTTTTCAAAGCGCGGAAGTCCTGCGTTTGGCTTCATGATTACAGGAACGGAAGCATTCTCAAGAAGCTCCATCATGACATTTTTAAGCTGGCGTGGTCCAAGTGAGCAGTTGGCACCGATTGCATCGGCACCCATTCCCTCAAGCATTGCAACCATGGCAGCAGGAGATGCTCCTGTCATGAGCTTGCCATCCTCACCATATGCGTTTGATACAAGAACCGGAAGGTCGGATGCTTCCTTTGCGGCAAGAAGGGCTGCCTTTGTCTCGTAGCAGTCATTCATAGTCTCAATGAAAACAAGGTCGACGCCGTATTTTACTCCAAGGGCCACGGTCTTTTTAAAGATGTCAACGGCATCCTCAAAATCAAGATCTCCAAGTGGCTTTAAGAGTCTGCCAAGTGGTCCGATGTCAAGTGCAACAAACTTTTCCTTTTGTGAGGATGAAAGCTTGGCTGCGGCTCTCGCGTTTTCAACGGCGCATCTAATGATTTCCTCAAGCTCACTGCCACTAAACTTAAGGCTGTTTGCACCGAAGGTATTTGTGCTTACAACGTTACTTCCGGCATCAAAATAAGCACGGTGGATGTCCGTGATAATGTCACTGTGTGATTTGTTCCAGGTCTCAGGGAATTCTCCCGGCTTAAGACCCTTCTGCTGGAGGAGTGTTCCCATTCCTCCGTCAAGATATACGATGTTATTTATTAAGAAATCTCTGAATGTCATATATTTCTCCATATGTTTTAAACCTCCCTGAACGGGCAGGTAACCAGTCTGCATTCGCCGCAGTGGTGTTTTTGGTTGCTTTTTAAGCCTGGTTTTTCTGAACCGTTTTCTGACGCTTCTTCAATGAAGCATTTATTCTTTATACCGACAATTGCCGTTACGGACTTTGAGGGTGTCATGAAGAGGCTCTCGTTAAGCGTGATTCCAATCTTTCTTGGACAGTCGAGCAGACTAAATACTGTGCGCTGAAACTCAAGGGGAAGGTCTCCATAGCCCGGACTGTACCTGGGCTTAACGGGTCCGACTGAGCTTTCGAGTTCATCGCAGAATATTTCGACAAGTGACTCGATTCTTTCAGCACCGACAGCCTGAAGCATAAGTGCCTTTGCCGGTGAAACATGATTATACTTTGCAATCAGCCTGTCAATGCCGATGCCTATTGTGGCTGCAAAGAAGACTGCGCTGTCACATCCCTCTAGCTTTTTTGAAAGATTTTTTGACGCAACCTTAAAAGCACCGAAATCACAGGTGTTTCCGTCAGTGCTAACAGGAAGCGTTGCATAACACACCTTATATGTAAGGACTGATGCTGATTCGCTAAGCATCTCATTCATGAGTTCCTTTAAGGCGGCAATATCACTTTCGCTTGCTGTGGACGTGGGTTTTACTCCTGAATAACGCAGGATTTCCCTCTCGTCTACAGGTGGTGCCTCATATGTTTTTGTAAGTACTGTTGCGTTCATTTTTTTACAGGTCGAGCTTTAAAATGTCTGAAAGGTTACTCTGAATCTTTGCGGCAACGTCCGGTTTATTCATCGTATAAACGTGTACGTTTGTAATGCCGTTTGCGTAAAGGTCGATGATCTGGTCAGTCGCATATGCGATTCCTGCCTGCTTCATCGCATTTTCATCAGTTCCGAATTTGTCCACAAGGCTCATGTAGCGGTGTGGCATGAAGGAGCCTGAAAGCTTGATAGCCCTTTCAACCTGGTTCGCCTTTGTGATTGGCATGATACCCGCAACAACGGGAACTGTGATTCCTGCCTCCCTTATCTTATAAAGGAAGTTGTAGAAGAGGTTATTGTCAAAGAACATCTGTGTTGTGAGGAAGTCTACTCCCGCATCAACCTTTTCCTTAAGGTACTTGATGTCGTCGCTCTGGTTTTTGCTCTCTGGGTGAATCTCCGGATAGCAGGCTGCTCCGATACAGAAGTCCTTATCGAAATCCTTTAATTCACGGATAAGGTCAACGGCGTAGCGGTAGTCCCACTTTGAGCGGTCCTCGTTTTCCATTTCTGCAGGAATGTCACCGCGAAGCGCCATGATGTTTTTAAGACCGGCAGCCTCGATGGCCTCGATTCTTTCCCTGATTGTTTCGTGTGTCGATGAAACACATGTAAGGTGGGCGAGTGTCGGAACACCGTAAAG
>JAUNDA010000011.1:0-19568 GCA_030526295.1 Eubacteriales bacterium | reverse complement strand
ATTTCGAGTTTATATTTGCTCGTTCCACCGCCTGCACCATAGGTGATACTCATGAAGGATGGCTTAAGCTTTGCGATTTCCTCGGTTGCTGCCTTTACGTTTTCAAAGGCTGTATCTGTCTTAGGCGGGAAAACCTCAAATGAAAGTGATGGTTTTTTTCTGTTAATGATGTCAATAATCCTCATGTCTTTGCCACTCCTATATTTTTCGATGTCCACGTAATACATGGACCTGATTTTGTACTTAGCTTCACATTTAGTTATATGCGAATTAAATAATTATTATAGCAATTTTTGCACGAGGAAAAAAGTCTTTTAGCGAAAACATAGCGGATTAATATGCTTTTTGGCAGATTAATTAGAGGAAAAATCCACTGATATGGCATTAATAATGCAGTGATATATACGAAATGTGGCTTTTCGGGGCAAAATCAGTTGATAAAAATCATTATTTATAGTAGGCTTATTATGTTCTTAAGGAAGAACAGAAGGGTAGATTTTAGCTCATGAAGAGTAATGAGATTTTAAGAATCTGCGGAACGGATTACACTGATATGACGAGACGCCTTCTTAAAGAGGCGTCTCTTTTGGATTTAATCCGCGCCAAGGGAAAGGGAAAGAACATCAAAATAACGATTAAGCCAAACCTCGTGACACCTAGTCCCGCTGATTTTGGGGCAACGACACACACCGAAATCATTGAGGGAATTGTCACTTACCTTAAGGAGGGCGGATATGAAAATATCACCATCATGGAGGGAAGCTGGGCAGGCGACAGCACTGAGGAGGCTCTTGAGTACTGCGGCTACAATGCACTAGCGGCCCGCCACAACCTCAAGGTTATCGATACAAAGAAGGTGCCCTCAGTCAAGGTGAATGTTGAGGGAACGGGCATTAACATCTGTAAATGTGTTTATGAAACCGAATTTCTCATTAACGTTCCGGTGCTTAAGGGACACTGCCAGGTTGCGATGACATGTGCAATCAAAAACCTAAAGGGTCTTATCCCGGACAGCGAGAAAAGAAGATTCCACACAATGGGACTTCATAAGCCGATTGCATACCTTGGAAAGGCAATACCGCAGGATTTCATAGTAGTTGACAATATCTGCGGAGACCCTGACTTCGAGGAGGGCGGAAGACCGCTTGTTAAAAACAGGATACTGTGTGCGGTTGACCCGGTGCTTACTGACCTTTATGCAATGGATGACCTCGGATTAAAGAGGGGAAGCATCCCGTACATGAACCTCGCGCAGGAGATTGGAATCGGAAAGTGTGACCCTGCCACAATGGTTATCCGTGACATCGGTGAGGTGGATGAGGTTGATACTGCGGCTACAGGCAGGGTGCTTGACGTTAGCTACACGGTAGAGGATGCCGATTCATGCAGCATGTGCTATGCACAGCTTATCGGGGTTCTTGACAGGCTTAAGGAGGAGGGTCTTCTTGAAAGGCTTGGCGATGAAAGAATAGCAATAGGCCAGGGCTACAGGGACAAGAGTGCAGCTGATACAGAGTGCAGGTTTGGAATCGGAAACTGTACTAAAAACCTTCCTCATTTTGTAAAGGGCTGCCCGCCTGAGGAGGATGAGATTTACGAGGAACTTAAGGCTTATCTTCTCGACAAGGGTTGACATAAATCAATTCTATTGGTTGAGGTTTTTGGGGATACACAAGGGCCTTATAACAAAGAAGTCACAGGGTGGCTGTTAACATAATAGTAGCCATAAAAGAGAACTTAGAATTAAAAGCAGTATTGAAAGCATAGTTTTATAGAGCCTGCAGGAAGTCAGGGAAAGGAAAAAAAGGAAAGAAAAGATGGAAAGATTTTATCCGTTTGAGCATAAGGACGAAAAGAAGAGCACAGGCTTTTCTGAGAGGGAGAGCAGTGTAAGAAATGAAGGACGTGAGGAAGCGTCAGCATATGGAAAGGGAAGCCGTGAGGAGGCAAACGCACAGGGTAAGGGAAGACGCGGCGGAAATGCAGGTCTTTCAAAGGTAATCCATTCCGGAAAGGTAACTGAGAGAGCTGTTAATTACAGACAGAGAGAGGGAAGATTCATCGCAAGTGAGCTTAGCGATGGAAGCGTTCTCTGGCTTAAGGTTGCACAGAAGTCAGAGTATGGCGTATTCCTTGAGGCAGAGGTTGATGGAGAGGTTAAGAAGATTCTCCTTCCGTTCTCTGAGCAGGTTGGCCGTCCAGAGGTTGGAACAAAGGTAAAGGTAATGCTTTATGAGGATAAGGGCGGAAGAATCACTGCAACTATGCATGAGCCGTTCCTTAACCCGGGTGACACAGGACTTCTTAAGTGTGCTGCTGTAACAAAGATCGGTGCATTTGCAGACAACGGAACACCAAAGCAGGTGCTTGTTCCGTTTAAGGAGATGACACATACACCAAATCCGGGTGATGAGCTTTTACTTCATCTTTATAAGGATAAGTCAGGAAGAACTGCCGCAACGATGAGGATTTACAAATTCCTTGAGAAGGCTGAGCACCTTAATGAGGGCGACATTGTAGAGGGCTTTGTTTATGAGATAAATCCTGAAATCGGTATTTTCGTGGCAATTGCTGACAGGTACTATGGAATGATTCCGGCACAGGAGAATTTTGAGGAGCTTAAATACGGTGACAGGATCAGCGCAAGGGTTGCAAAAATCCGTCCCGACGGAAAGATTGACCTTCTCATGAGGGAAAAGCTCTTTATGAGTGCCGATGCTGATGCAGACAAGATTGTTGCAGAGCTTAAGGCAAACGGCGGCGTGCTTCCATATGCCGACAGGGCTGAGGCTGAGTTCATCAAGACAAAGTACCATATGTCAAAGAACCAGTTTAAGCGCGCACTCGGTTACTTATATAAAAAGCGCCTCGTCAAAATTGACCGAGACGCTGATACAGTAACTCTTATTGCGAATCTATAATGTATTTCATCACATCCGCTCGCTTGACGATTCCAATGAATTTTCCTTCGTCATCCTGAACGGGGATGAAATTCTGTGATAATGACATTTTGACTACTTCATTCATTTCGGCCCTGACCGAGATGGGGGAGTAGTCTCTTTTTCTTATGATGTCCGTTATGGGAATCTGCTCCGCTGTCTTTAGGTCAAAGCCGTTAGAATAGCGGTTTTTGATGTTCCATAACAGGTCTCCCTCAGAAAGCGTTCCGACATAATTGCCGTCGGGTGAAAGGAGCGGAACTGATGTAAAGGAATGCTTTTGTCTGTCTGAGTGTGTCTGTATCCTCGATATAAAAGCAATCGCATTTTGGTGTAAGTAGGAATAAAATGTTCATACTTATATATTATAGGGAATATATGAATTAAAAGTGAACAAAATTATAAATGTCGATGTAACATTGCACAAAAAAATTAAAAGTATTTGGTGAAAATTACAATTAACATCTTGAAATTTGTTAAAAATGGTTGTAAAATCAACAATAGTTTTGTGCAATTTGTTTATTTGGAGGAAATCATGATATCTACAGCGATTTTACAGTCCACTCTTGAAAATATTCTTGAGATAACAGGAACCACCGCCGGACTTTTTGATGCAAACGGAAAGGAAGTTGCTTCAAACGACGGTTTAAAGGGAATTGATACCGAAGCAGTAAGAGCATTTATTGAAAGAGGTACAGACAAAACAAAAGACGGTCGCTTTATTTACAGCCTCTTTACCGATGAGGCTGATATCAGGTATGCCGTTGTTGCCGACAGCAATTCAAAGAATGCCGACATGACGGTCAAGCTCCTGTTGCACGAATTAAAGCTTCTTAGCGACGCCTATAAGGAAAAGCTTGATAAGGATAACTTTGTAAAGAACCTCATCCTCGACAACCTTCTCCAGATTGATATCTATAACAGGGCAAGAAAGCTCCATATCGATTTCAATGTGAAGAGAGCCGTATTCATCATCGAATCACAGGGCAAGGAGGCTATCGTAAACGGTATCCTTGACGAGTATGCAAGAAAGTATCCTAAGGACCTCTACACAACAGTTGACGAGAACAATGTTGTTCTTGTGCACGAGCTGACACAGGAGGAGGATGCACAGGGCGAGCTTAAGACATATTCAGAGGCACTTAAGGCTGACCTTGAGGATGCAGGCGTTATGGGACGCGTTTCTTATGGTGCCGTAATCGATGAAATCAAGGAGGTTTCAAAGTCCTATAAGGAGGCTAAGCTTAGCCTTGACGTAGGAAAGATCTTCTACGAGGAGAAACAGATTGTGGCATATAACAATCTCGGAATCGGAAGACTTATTTACCAGCTTCCTCTTAACCTCTGCAGAATGTTCATTAAGGAAATCTTTGATGACAAGACTCCGGACCAGTTTGATAAGGAGACACTTACAACAATCGCGAAGTTCTTTGAGAACAACCTCAATGTTTCAGAGACATCAAGACAGCTTTTCATCCACAGAAACACACTTGTATACAGACTTGACAAGATCCAGAAGAACACAGGCCTTGACTTAAGGGCGTTCGATGATGCAATTACCTTCAAGATTGCACTCATGGTTGTTAAGTACATGGAATACATGAAGAAGATAGACTATTAATAAGTAACGTGATTATATTTCGACATGTAACAAAAGCATATGATAAGGGCGTCAGGGCCGTAAAGGACCTGAGCCTCACTATTGATGACGGTGAATTCGTTTTTATAGCCGGTAAATCCGGCTCTGGCAAATCTACCGTCATTAAACTTATTACGGGAGAACTTAAGCCGACAGAGGGTGAGATTTCCGTTAACGGAACCGACCTCTCGGAGCTTAGACACCGTGACATCCCGAAATACAGGAGAAGACTCGGAATAGTTTTCCAGGATTTCAGGCTCCTTCGTGACAGAAACATCTATGAGAATATCGCATTCGCACAGAGGGTTATCGGAAAGAGTGCCGCTGAGACAAAGAGAAACGTAACGAGGATGCTCCAGCTTACGGGTCTTTCGGCAAAGTATAAATTCATGCCGCAGGAGCTTTCGGGTGGTGAGCAGCAGAGGGCCGCAATTGCGAGGGCCCTTGTTAATAACCCCGATTTTATCCTCGCGGACGAGCCAACGGGAAACCTCGACGAGGCAAATTCTGCCGAGATCATGAAGCTTCTTCTCGACATTAACAGGATGGGCACGACGGTAATAGTCGTAACACATTCAAATGCACTTCTTGAATCCATGGGAAAGAGAATCATCTACATGGATAAGGGAAGAATCATAGACGATATCCCCGAGGATGAAAGACCTGAGCAGAGTGCAAGGGTCAAGGGAAGGTCGAGAAAGAGAAAGCCGGACAGCTTCTACGAGGACGAGGAGTTTAATGAGTATGCGCTGAATAACGGAGGTGACTATCTGTGAGTTCACTTGGTTATTCAATTAAGCAGGCATTTAAAAATATCTTTAGAAACCCTCTCCATTCGTTTGCGGCAGTTGCAACGGTTGCGACCTGCATCTTTCTTTTCGGGGCTTTCTACAGCCTTACGGTAAACCTTCAGAGCATCATCACTGAGGCCGAGACAAACATCGGCATTACCGTGTTCTTTGACGAGGGTCTTAGCGATGCCGAGAAGGAGGAAATCAGGCAGGACATCGAGGCCCATGGCAATGTAAGAAGGCTTGTTTACACAAGCGCCGATGAGGCATGGGAGAACTTTAAGGCCGAATATTTCGGAGACAGGGCTGACGAGCTTTCAAAGGCCTTTGAGGATGACAACCCTCTTGCCGATTCCGATTCGTACGAGATTTTCATGGAAAACATCGACGACCAGGAGGCCATGGTAAGCTTTCTTAAGGAAAGAAAGGGAGTCAGGGAGGTTAATTACCTCTCAAGCGTAATCTCCACACTTAAAAAGGTAAACTACGGCGTATATGCCGTTTCAATCGTTATTACGGGACTTCTCATTCTCGTATCGGTATTCCTTATTAGCAACTCGATTTCTGTTGCCGCCTCCTTCAGGAAAAGGGAAAATGAAATCATGAAGCTTATCGGTGCAACGGACTTTCTCATAAGGGCTCCGTTTGTAATCGAGGGAATAGTTGTTGGTGCCCTCGGAGCGGGACTTTCGCTTCTTGGAATCTACCTCCTTTATACAAAGGGAGGAGATTACCTGACGGAAAATGTCCTTTCAAAAACCTCGGGAGTACTCGGTGAGGTATTAAGGCTCATCCCGGTCGGAGAGGTATTCCCGACCATCGCAATGTGCGGAGCGGCACTTGGCATTGGAATGGGTGCAGTAGTATCGTTCTTTACAATCAGAAAGCATCTCAGGGTATGACGAAAAAAAGAACGCTTAAAAAATTAATATTACCGCTTTTAATGCTTCTTCTTTTCACTGCAACGATAAGCGTTTATGCCGAAGGAACGACTGAGGAAATCGTAAACTCAAAAAATTCCATAAACGAAAAGCAGAAGGAACTCAATAAGATAAAGGCTGAGCAGGCTGAGCATGAGAAAAAGGCAAAGGAGCTTAAGGAGCTTAAGACTGATGTCAGTGCCTATATCGGAGTGCTCGACGATGAAATCGCTAAGCTTGAGGCTGAGCTTTCCGATATCGCCCTTAAGATCAGTGCCACGGAAACGGACATTGAAAACCTCAAAAGGGAAACAGAAAGAATCAGCAGCGAATTAGACGAGCAGTACAATTCGATGAAGCTTAGAATCAGGTATATGTACGAAAGCTCAACGGACAGCAAGCTTAGGCGTGTTTTCGAATCGGGAAGTGTTTCTGACTTTCTTAACCAGGTGGAGTATTCACAAAAGCTCGGGGAGTATGACAGAAGGAAGCTTACCGATTATGAGAACCTTCTAAAGGAAAAGGAAGCCGTTAAGCAGAGCCTTGACAGTGAGATTGAGATTCTGAGTGCCCAGAAGGAGGAGCTTCTTAAGAGGCAGAATACAACCGAGGAACTTAAGGCAGGCAAGGAGGCCGAGCTTAAGGACTACGAGGAAAGGCTTCAGAAGGAGGAAAACGAGAGCAGTGCGCTTTCAAAGGATGCGGAGGCTCTTCTTAAGGCAATAAAGGCTGAGGAAGCAAACATTGCAAGGATTGAGGCAGAGATAAAGAGAAGGGAAGAGGAGGCCAGGAAAAAGGCTGAGGCTGAGGGACGCGAATACAAGCCGCAGAGCCTCGGTGACATCATCTTCACATGGCCATGTCCGTCCTCAAGCCGCATAACGAGTGAGTTTGGCGGACGTGAGGCACCCGTAAAGGGTGCAAGCACGACGCATAAGGGAATCGACATCGGCGCACCATCAGGCGAAAAGGTAATCGCTGCGGCAGACGGAGAGGTTGTGATTGCAACATATTCGACATCGGCAGGCAACTATGTGATGCTTAGCCACGGCGGAAACGTATATACGGTATACATGCACATGAAGTCGATAGCCGTGTCGGTCGGACAAAGCGTTTCAAAGGGCGAAAAGGTCGGAACGGTAGGCTCTACAGGCTATTCGACGGGACCGCACCTGCACTTTGGAATAAGGGTTAACGGAGACTATGTGAATCCGCTTAACTATGTGGCACCGTGACGATGCTGAGTTAAACTGCCTCCGGTTATTTGCCGCCAGTGAGGTGGAAACAGACATTAATGAGTCTGACTGAAGTAATAAATAATGCAGCGGGCAGTCGGTGGCGGTCAACATAATAGTTAAACGGACAGAGCTACAAAAGGAAAATGAAAGAAAAAAAGCATACCTGGAAATTCTTTATAGGTTTACTGGCGGGTGTCGTACTGACACTCTTTGGTATGCTGCTCATAGAGGGAAGGTTCACAGTTGCGATTCCGTTTCTAGGCGAGGCTGTTGTGACACTCCCGACATATGGAATCTTCCATGACAAGGGCAACAAAATTGACATGGACATGGTTAGTGCCAAGGTTGGTGTAATCGAGAACTTCCTCGACACCGAGTATTATTATACTCCAGACAAAAAGGAACTCGAGGAGGGAATCTACGAGGGAATCATCGGGGCACTTAACAAGCAGGACATATACGCCGAATACATGACAATCGATGACTTTAAGGAAGAGGTCGGTGACATGAAGGGCACATATGTCGGAATAGGCGTCACGGTTACGACAGACCCAAAGACAAAGGGCGTGCTCATTGTAACGGTAAATGCAAACGGACCTTCTAAGGATGCGGGCCTAAGAAACGGCGACGTAATCCTTGAGGCTGACGGAGTCGACCTCACGGTGCTTGACCTTAGCGAATCGGTAGCAGAACACATTAAGGGAGAGCCTGGAACAATTGTAAACATAAAGGTTCTTCGTGATGGCGAGATACTCGAGTATGCCATCGAAAGAAAGGAACTCGACAACATCACGACATATGCATCGGTATTAGAGGAAAATGGCAAAAAATACGGATATATGTATATCTCGAACTTCCAGCAGTCGACAATCCACGGCTTTACAGAGGGAATCGATTCGTTTGAAAAGGAAAAGGTCGACGGAATCATATTCGACTTAAGGTCAAATCCCGGCGGTGACATGAACATTGCCATCAACATGGTAGACTACATTATCGATGACAAGGACCTCAGGTTCGGGGGCGATAAGGCACTTTTACTTAGCATTGAACAGAAGGTTAATCCTACCACCTATTACAGGTGCGTGGACGGACATTCAGTCAAGACACCGATAGTAACAATAGTTAATGAGGGCTCGGCATCGGCAGCGGAGATTTTCACAGGGGTTTTGAGAAGCTACGGCTACAAATCCGCGGGCATGACCACATACGGAAAAGGTATTGTGCAAACAGTCAGGATGCTATATGATAAGTCGGGCATAAAATATACCTCGGGAGAGTACGTGCTCCCCGATGGAAGTAAGATACACAAGGTCGGCATTGTTCCCGACACTGAGATAGACGCAACCGAGGAAATGTACGAGAAGGGCATAAGCGTAGAGGAGCCTGACCCCACAATCGACGTACAGCTTAAGGCTGCGATAAAGCTACTTGAAGGAGACAGATAATGGCATTTATTAAGAAACCGGTAACGGGAATGAGAGACATTCTCCCAAGGGAGATGGAAATAAGGACAGCTCTCATGAATATCATCAGGGATACATATCACAGATACGGTTTTACCGAGATTGAAACACCGCACGTTGAGCATATCGAAAACCTGCAGTCTAAGCAGGGCGGAGACAACGAGAAGCTCATCTTTAAGGTGCTTAAAAGGGGTGACAAGCTCACAGGTGCCGTTGAGGATATTAAGGAAGGAAAGAAGGGCGACGAGGCTCTTTGCGAGGAGGGCTTAAGATATGACCTCACACTTCCGCTTTCAAGATATTTTTCAGCAAACTCAGCCCAGCTCCCGCAGCCGTTCAAGGCTCTCCAGATGGGCAATGTATTCAGGGCTGACAGACCGCAGAAGGGCAGATTCAGACAGTTCATGCAGTGTGACATTGACATCCTCGGTGACGGTACAAACCTTGCCGAGAAGGAGCTTATCCTTGCAACCACCGATGCACTCGACAGAATCGGCTTCGGCAAATATAATTATTACATCGTAATCAACGACAGACGTATCCTCATGGAGCTCGTAAAGTATGCGGGAATGCCTGAGGAGGATACGGACAAGATTCTTGTCGTTCTCGATAAATCAGACAAAATCGGCGCAGAGGGTGTTGATAAGGAGTTAGCCGAGATGGGATACGGCGAGGAGTCAATAAAGAAGCTTCGCGACCTCATGGATAACTTCACACAGGATGCAGAGGGCACAAGGGCGTTTGCAGGAAAGATCGGTTCCGAGACAGCGCTCATGGCAGGTGAAAATGTTGCCGACATCATCGAGACAGTTTCAAATGTGCCGGGAAGAAGCATCGGAATCAAGTTTGACCCGACACTTGTAAGGGGAATGGGCTACTATACAGGAACCATCTTCGAAATCAAGCTTGCAAGCTTTGGTTCTTCAGTCGGCGGCGGCGGAAGATATGACAGGATGGTAGGAAAGTTTACAGGCCAGGATACACCGGCAGTAGGCTTCTCAATCGGCTTCGAGCGTATCATGACAATCCTTATGGATGATGAGACAGAGGGACTTGTCAGCACGGAAAAGAAGGAGGCATGGCTCCTTGAAAAGAACCTTCCGGCTGCAAGACAGACAGAAATTCTCGCCGAGGCGGCTAGGCTTCGTGCAGAGGGACACAGAATCCTGATGGTATGGATGGCAAAGAACAAAAAGTTCCAGAAGGAGAACTTAAGTGTCCAGGGCTATGAGACAATCAGGGAATTCTACAAAGAGGAGAGATAATTATGGCAGAGAGTATGTTAGGTCTTAAAAGGACTGCAAGATGTGGTGAATTTTCAGTAAACGATATCGGAAAAGAAGTGACCGTTATGGGCTGGGTTCAGAAGTCCAGAAATAAGGGCGGTCTTGTATTCACTGATTTAAGGGACAGATCGGGAATCCTCCAGATTATCTTTGAGGAGGATGTTTGCGGATCTGAGGTTTTCGCAAAGGCAGGAACACTTAAGAACGAGTATTGTATCGCAGTAAAGGGTAACATCCGTTCAAGAGGAAAGGATGCAAACACAGAGCTTGCAACAGGTGCAATCGAGGTAGAGGCTAAGGAGCTTCGTATCCTCAGTGAGTCTGCAGTTCTCCCGTTCCAGATCGAGGCTGATACAAATACAAGAGAGGAGTTAAGACTTCAGTACAGATATCTTGACTTAAGACGTCCTCCGCTTCAGAAGAACATCTTCTTAAGACACAAGCTTTGCATCGCAGTAAGAAACTACATGGACGAGCAGGGCTTCCTTGAGATTGAGACACCTACATTCATCAAATCAACTCCTGAGGGCGCAAGAGACTATCTTGTACCGTCAAGAGTTCACCAGGGAGAGTTCTATGCACTCCCACAGAGCCCGCAGCTTCTTAAGCAGCTTCTCATGTGCTCTGGCTTTGACAGATATTTCCAGCTTGCACGCTGCTACAGGGATGAGGACTTAAGAGCAGACAGACAGCCTGAGTTCACACAGATCGACATGGAGCTTTCATTTGCCGATGTTGACGATGTAATCGCAGTAAACGAGGGACTTATCAAGAGAATCTGGAAGGAGGTTCTCGGTGTTGACATCGAGCTTCCAATCGAGCGCATGACATGGCAGACAGCCATGGACAAGTACGGCTCAGATAAGCCTGACCTTCGTTTCGACCTTCCAATCACTGACATCAGCGATGTTGTTAAGGACTGTGAATTCTCTGTATTTGCAGACACAATAAAGAACGGCGGCTATGTAAGGGCCATCTGCGTACCGGGCGAGGGCCACATGCCGAGAAAGAAGATCGACGCACTTGTTGACGTTGCAAAGTATTACGGCGGCAAGGGTCTTGCATATCTTTGCGTAAACTGCGGCGAGAACGGAGAGCACAAGTGCTCATTCGCAAAGTTCATGAAGCCTGAGGAGCTTGAGGCAATCATCAAGGCATGCGGAGCAAAGGAAGGCGACCTTATTGTTATCGCAGCTGACAAGTTCACAAAGGTCTGCCAGGTACTCGGCAATGTAAGACTTGAGCTTGGAAAGACACTCGGCCTTATCGACCAGGGAGCATGGAGATTCCTCTGGATTACAGAGTTCCCGCTTCTTGAGTGGTCAGAGGAGGAGAACCGCTTCATGGCAATGCACCACCCATTCACATCTCCGATGGAGGAGGACTGGGAGTACATCGATTCAGACCCGGGCCGTGTAAGGGCAAAGGCTTACGATATCGTATTAAACGGAACAGAGCTCGGCGGTGGATCAGTAAGAATCCACAGGGCTGACATCCAGGAGAAGATGCTCGAGGTACTCGGATTTACACCTGAGAAGGCACAGAGCCAGTTCGGCTTCCTTCTTGAGGCATTCAAGTACGGAGTACCGCCGCACGCAGGACTTGCATACGGCCTTGACAGAGTTGCAATGTGGATGGCAGGCGCTGACAGCATCCGTGATGTAATGGCATTCCCGAAGATTAAGGATGCTTCAGACCTCATGATGGGTGCACCGAGTGTTGTTGACAAACAGCAGCTTATCGACCTCGCAATCAAGGTTGATGAGGACATTATCAATAAGAACAAGGAAAAATAATGACAAAACGTGAATTTCTTTCAGAGCTCGAGAAGTTCCTTTCATATGAACTTCCCGAGAGACTGGTAAAGGAAAACCTGGAATTTTACGAGAATTACATAAGGGATGAAGTAAGGGGAGGAAAATCCGAGGCTGCGGTAATTGGCGACCTCGGTGACCCCCAGGTCATCGCACGCACCTGCATCGATGCATTAAAGAGCGGAAGCGACGGAATCCCCGGCTCAGAGGATGATGTGGATTTCAATGATGAAATGTACAATGGTCCGACAAAGGAGGAAAGGGAAGAGGCTGAGAAGGAGGAGAAGAGGGCAGAG
The DNA here is from genome assembly GCA_030526295.1 of Eubacteriales bacterium. Taxonomy (GTDB): domain Bacteria; phylum Bacillota; class Clostridia; order Lachnospirales; family Lachnospiraceae; genus Avilachnospira. The sequence goes on along the minus strand of JAUNDA010000011.1, from coordinate 7,182 downwards.
CGTAAGGTTAAGCTTATGGGATGCGGCACACTCATTCTCATCGTGCTCATCGTGCTCGGAATCTTTTCCATTATCGGTGCCGTGCTCAGCTTCCTGAGCCCGGTTATTGCAGTCGTGCTCGTTGGTATGCTCATTGCGTACCTTGTGTTGAGGATTTTCGGAAAGAGGCTATAAGAAATTAGAGGTCAGATGAATTTTGAATTAATGGCTCCATGCCACTTTGGGCTTGAGGCCTGTACAAAAAAAGAAGTAATAAACTGCGGCTGTGAGGTTACTGAGGTAACCGACGGCCGTATATGCTTTTCGGGAAACGAAAAGGGACTCGCACGTGCCAACATGTTCATGAGGACAGCCGAGAGAATACTGCTTAAGGCAGGTGAATTTGAGGCAAGGACATGGGATGAGCTTTTTGAGAAGACACGTGCAATCGAATGGGAAAACTATCTTCCGTGGAATGCAAGGTTTTATGTTGCAAAGGCTGCGTCTATCAAATCGCAGCTTTTTTCGCCGAGGGATTTCCAGACAATTATCCAGAAGGCAATCGTAAAGAGGCTTCAGACACATTACAAAAGGGAGGGCGAAAGACTCCCGATGGACGGAGCCGAGTATCCGTTAAGGGTTTCAGCCTACAAGGATAAGATTGTGATTGGAATTGACACAAGCGGCGACTCGCTCCATAAGAGGGGCTACAGAAAGCTTACTGCAAAGGCTCCTATCACGGAGACACTTGCGGCTGCACTTATCATGCTCACACCATGGAAGAGGGACAGGATACTCGTGGATCCGTTCTGCGGCTCCGGTACATTCCTTATCGAGGCTGCCATGATGGCGGCTGACATTGCCCCAGGAATGAAGAGGGATTTTACCGCTACCGGATGGGAAAACCTCATCGACAGGAAGGTATGGTATGAAACCTATGACGAGGCATATGACAGGGCTGAGTCAGTATCGATAAAGGATTTGCAGCAGGATATGGACCTTCAGGGCTTTGACATAGACCCCGATGTCCTTTTTGCGGCAAGAAAGAACGCAGAGGATGCGGGAGTAAGGGAACTCATACATTTCCAGGAGAGGGATGTAAGGGATTTAAGCCACTCAAAAAAGTACGGCTTTATCATCACAAACCCGCCGTATGGTGAGAGACTTGAGGAAAAGGACAATGTCGGGGAGCTTTACAGGGCACTCGGACAGCGATTCTCACTGCTTGACGACTGGTCAATGTATCTCATCACCGGCTTTGAGGATGCTCAGAAGTACCTTGGCAGGAATGCTGACAAAAACAGAAAAATCTACAATGGAATGATGAAAACATATTTTCTTTCATACATGGGAAGGAAACCGGAGAAGAAATGAGAGTAGTATTTGCGACAAACAATAAGGACAAGGCAATTGAGGTAAAGAAGATTCTTGACGGAATCGACGTTTATACACTTAAGGAGCTTGGAATCGAATCAAACCCGGACGAAAACGGCGATACCTTTGCGGCAAATGCGAGAATAAAGGCAATGGACGTCTATGAAATCCTTAAGGCACGCGGCGAAATGAAGGAAACAATCGTGGCTGCCGACGATTCAGGCATCTGCATTGACTTTTTAAACGGAGAGCCCGGAGTAAAGAGCGCACGTTTTTTGGGACACCAGACGAGCTATACTGAGAAAAACAGGATAATACTCGAGCTTCTTAAGGATGCAAAGGACGAGGAAAGAGGAGCGTCCTTCGTATGCCACGTTACCTTTATCACGGAGGACGGCACGGTATTTGATGCCGAAAGCGAGATGAAGGGTAAAATAGCATATGAATCAAAGGGAGAAGAGGGCTTTGGCTATGACCCGATTTTCTTCCTTCCCGAATTTGGAAAAACCTCAGGCGAGCTGACACGTGAGGAGAAAAACGTTGTATCACACAGAGGCAAGGTATTCAGAAAAATGAGGGAAATCTTATGCCAGAACAATTTGCTGTAATACTTTTACTTGTAGCAGTAGTGGTTCTGCTTGCGGTAAACATGGTCCTTCTTATCATGAGGACAGGAAGGGACAACAGCGAGCGAATCGTAAATGACGTTGTAAACGATGTCGAGAATCTCCTCGATGAGACAGAGGACAAGATTATCGACAAGATCGGCTATGACCTCGAGCGTAAGTTTACGCGCGATGCCGATGAAAACAGAAAAAACAGAACCGAGATAACGGGCCTGCTTGAGAGGATGGGAGAGAGGCAGAACAATACCTTAACCCGCATGCAGGCAGACCAGTTTTCGAAGCTTGATGAATTCAGGGAAAAGACAGAGGAGACACTTAAGGTTAAGCTTGATGAGATTAATCACGGCATTAACAAAAAGCTTGACGTGAGCCTTAACGAGAGGCTCGACAAATCCTTTAAGAGTGTAGGCGACCAGCTCGGCAGGCTCTATGAATCACTCGGGGAGCTCACAAAGCTTGAGGATGGAGTCCAGTCACTCAACAGGACGCTTTCAAACGTAAAGACGAGGGGCGTGTTTGGAGAAACGCAGCTTGAGAACATCCTCGCAAATGTGCTTAACCAGAGCCAGTATGACAGAAATGTCGTAACAAAGGTGAGCGACGGTCACAACAGGGATATGGTCGAATTTGCGGTAAAGATACCGGATAAGGAGACAAATGCCTTCATGTACCTTCCGATTGACTCGAAGTTCCCAGCTACAATCTATGACAAGATCCAGGATGCCTCACAAAGAACTGATGCAGATGCACTTAAAGCAGCGATAAAGGAGCTTGAGCAGAGAATAAAGGCAGAGGCGAAGGACATAAGGGACAAGTACATTGACCCGCCGAATACAACGGACTTTGCAATCATGTTCCTCCCGACTGAGTCACTCTATGCAGAGGTATTAAGGATCCCGGGACTTCCCGAGACACTCCAGAAGGAATACCACGTCGTTATCACTGGACCGACAACAATTGCGGCACTTCTTAACTCGCTAAGCATAGGTTTCAGGTACATGGCGGTAAATAAGGACAGTAAGAACATCCTTAAGCTTCTTTCAGCCATTAAGACACAGTATGGGAAGCTTAGCGAGCTTATAAGAACAACGGATAACAAGATTGACTCCGCCAAGAGGGCAACGGAGGAGCTTCAGAAGAGAACTGAAATGATAAACAGAAAGCTCTCTGCCGTTGAGGAGCTTGACCCAATCGAGGCAAAGAGCATTCTTGGAATTAGTATAAATGAAACGGTTACCGATATCTGATACCGGTAACCGCAAAAAGAGCATATTAAACTGTGACCCGATTTGGATCAGTCCTCATTATTGATACCGAGGCGCTTGAATACAAGATCGTATCCGTCGGCACCGTACTCGAGTGAACGGTTTACACGGCTGATGGTGGCTGTTGAAGCACCTGTCTGCTGTGCAATATCAAGATATGTGAGCTTCTTGTTTAAAAGAAGGGCAACCTCGTATCTCTGTGCCATGGCGATGAGTTCCTTGATGGTGCAAACGTCCTCAAAGAATTTGTAGCAGTCCTCCTTGGTTTCAAGTGTGAGTATGGCATCAAAAAGATGGTCAACAGCATCGGTTTTTAATTTTTCGTTCATTACTTTGTTACCTCTTTAGTGTATTAAAATTTTAAATTGTTAAAGTAATGTAATTTTAAGCCGTTATTAAGCTTATTGCAATAGTTTTTTTATTAATATTTGATAAAATTTAATCATGACACCAGAAGAAAGAACAAAAAGACTTCGTAATGCCATGAATTCTGGCAGAAATACAGTAGCAGGAAGTAATCAGACAACTGATTACTCCTTTTTGACGTCCTGGGATAACGAAACCGGTTCGGATTTCGGAGGCTCGTCTGAGAACTACACAGAAAGAAGGACTTCGGGCTCCTCTGAAAGAACAACCCAGAGGGTATCACAGACATCAAGGCGACAGGGCACGGGCTCTGAGGGCTCTGGCTACAGGGCAGCACCGCGTAACCAGGCGACACAGAGCAACAGGGCCTCACAGAGAAACCGCTCTTCAAACAGAAGACGTAGAAGACGTGACGGCTCCGATGCCATTAAGGTAATAATCGCGGTAATTATAGCAGCGCTTATTCTTGTGGGAGGCTTCTTCCTCATCAAGTCGTTAATCGGAAAGTTTTCACCGGAGAAGGAGAAGGAGACGGTGACAGTTGAAGAGACGACGGATGTGGTCATAGAGACTGAGGAATCAACCGAAGCTGCAACCGCGGCTGTGATTGATGTGCTTGAAAAGGCAAAGCTCAAGGCTGCACAGTATGATTATGACGGTGCACTCGAGCTTATAAATAACGAGAAGGACATCCAGGACCTTCCTGAGGTAAAGGAATTTATCGCTGAGGTAAATGCCACAAAGGAAACACTTGTGAGATTCCCGGTATCGGATGTAACACACATTTTCTTCCATATCCTCACGGTTGACCCGGATCTTACCTTTGACGCAAGCAAGTGGGGTAATCAGGCAGGCGGATATAATTCGCTTATGACAACCATCCCCGAGTTTGAGAGAATCCTTGAGTCAATGTATGCAAGGGGCTATGTCCTCATTTCACTTCATGACATGGGCAAGGTGGAACAGCAGGCTGACGGAACCTACAAGATGGTCCAGGGCAACATCATGCTTCCTCCGGGAAAGAAGGCCTTTGTAATGAGTGAGGACGATGTATGCTACTACGAGTACATGAAGGGTGCAGGCTTTGCCGACAAGATGATTATCGGTGAGGACGGAAGACCTACACTTCACTATGTTGACAGGGAAGGAAATGAGCATGTCGGTGACTATGACATAGTTCCGATCCTTGATAAATTCATTGACGAGCATCCTGATTTCTCATATCACGGACACAAGGCATGCCTTGTATTTACAGGCTATAACGGAGTACTCGGCTACAGGACAGACGAGACATACCTTCCTGAAAATTATGAGAAGCATAAGGTTGAGGGCGGCCATGACGTAGAGGCCGAGAGAAAGGAAGCCGTTAAGGTATTAAGGGCTCTTTACGAGGACGGCTACGACCTTGGTTCACATTCATGGGGACACAGGGACATGGGTGCCATGTCTGTAAGCTTCCTCAAGGAGGATTCCGACAAGTGGGAGAGAAACGTAAACTCACTTATCAGGGAGGCAACAGGACAGGGAGCTGATATCCTGATTTATCCTAAGGGAGCCGACATTGGTGACTGGAGGGGCTATGATTCAAAGGACCAGAAGAAGGAAGGCTGTGTGGATAAGTATAAATACCTTACAGACCTCGGCTTCAGGTATTTCTGTAACGTAGACTCAAGCAAGACATGGGTACAGGTTGGTTCTGACTACATCAGAACAGGAAGAAGGGCACTTGACGGCTACAACTTCTGGTTCGAGATACAGAATAACAAGGGAAGGTTCACGGATCTTTGGGATAACACATCGGCAATCTTTGACAGCCGCAGACCTACACCGGTTCCTTCGTATTAAGGAGACATATGTACAGCTACATTAAAGGCATTCTCGCTGAAATCGAGGAAGGAAAGGCAATAGTTGAGGCAGGAGGCGTTGGATATGAAATCTTCGTTCCGGCAACAGTCCTCAGGGAGCTCCCTCCTGATGGAAGCGAGGTAAAGCTTTTTACACATTTCGTTGTAAAAGAGGATGAGGAGAGTCTTTATGGCTTTCTTACAAAGGATGACAAGTCGATGTTTGAATCGCTTATAGGCGTTAACGGCATCGGACCAAAGGGCGCACTTGGAATCCTAAGCACCTTGAGTGCTAACGACCTCAGGATGGCGATAGTAACGGGAGATGCAAAGTCCATAAGTGCGGCACCCGGAATCGGCAAGAAGACTGCCGAGAGGGTGATTCTTGACCTAAAGGACAAGATTGGAAGCATCGCTGATGCAGGCGGAATCTCTATATCACAGGTTTCACAGGGAGTTGTAAGAAGCTCGGGACCTGTTGCGGAGGCAATAGACGCACTTACAATGCTCGGCTATTCAAGAACAGAGGCCGGAAGGGCAGTCGGAGCCGTTAACTTTACGGAGGACATGACAACAGAGGATGTCCTTAAGCTGGCACTTAAAAACATCAGGCTTTGATTAAAGTGGAAAAGGGTAAAAAGTCAAAAATCATCATAGGAATCATAGCATCGGCAGTACTTATAGCCGGTGCTATTTTTGCAAAGTCGGTGCAAAAGGGCAGGGAACCGCTTATGAAGGACTGCTTTGCACTAGATACCTTCTGCACCCTAACAATTTATGAGGGCGGAAACGAGGGGGTACTTGAGCTTTTTTCTGATGAGCTAAACAGGCTCGAAGCACTTTTTTCACCTGAGCTAAAGGGCTCTGACATTTGGAACATAAATAACCGTGAGGGTAGCAGTGTCAGGATTGACGCTCTAACGGCAAAAATGCTTCAGGAGGCTAAGAGCATAAGTGATGCTTCAGACGGGGCGCTTCTTCCGACAATAAGGCCGCTTACCGTTATCTGGAATTTTAAGAATGAAGTAGTGCCGGGGGAAGAGGAAATCCTTAAGGCAATGGAGGCTTCAAATAACGCGAGGTGGAGCATTACCGAAAAAGAGGACGGCTTTTACTTTGAGGCGGACGATGCTTTAACAAAAATTGAAACCGGAGCCTTTGCAAAGGGATATATTGCCGATGTGCTAAAGGAAAGGCTTGTAGGCGAGGGCGTAAGGAGTGCCGTCATAGACCTTGGCGGAAATGTACTCACAATCGGAAGTAAGCCTGACGGAACACCGTTTAGGGTAGGAATAAAGGACCCGAGGGATGGTAACAGTCTGATAAATGTCGTTGAAATATCTGACGAATCTGTTGTGACTGCAGGAACGTATGAAAGATACTTTGAAAAGGTCGGAAGGCGTTACCACCATATCCTCGATAAAAGCACAGGTTATCCCGCAGAGTCTGGGCTTTTGTCGGTGACGGTAATCGGTAAGTCATCATTTACCTGCGACGCCCTCGCAACTGCAGCACTTGTCCTTGGAAGGGAAAAGGCAGAGGCGATGATGGTGCAGTTCCCCGGATATGAGATCTATTTTGTCGAGGAGTAAGGCTGGCTTTATGATTATTAAGAGGCAACCTGAAGAACCGCCATTGGAATGTAAGGAGACGGCATAACAGCGTGGATAAAGCCGGGAAATTAGGCTAAGAAGGCAAAAAAAGGATAAAAAGGCAAAAAGGCTAATA
>JAUNDA010000098.1 GCA_030526295.1 Eubacteriales bacterium | reverse complement strand
GATATAGGACACATGAATTCAAAAAGCAGCATGTAACCAGTGTAGGAAACATGCTGCCTTAATTTGTTTATTGAAACTGTGTGGCGTTTATCTGCCGCGGTTTTCCCTGCGTACGTAGTCGGGGAGAAGCTGAGGTGAAATCTTGTCGCTTTCAACCCTTGCGTCCTTACGCTCCTTCTCGAACTCCTCAAGGTGCTTAAGAGTAAGTGTGCCCACTGTTACGCTCTTAGCCTTTTCTGAGGCCTCTTTACCTGCGTTACGGCCGAATACGATGATATCGAGGAGGCTGTTACCCATGAGACGGTTTCTTCCGTGGATGCCGCCTACAACCTCACCTGCTGCATAGAGGTTCTCTATGTCAGTCTGTCCGTCAGCTGTAATCTTTAATCCGCCGTTCTGGTAGTGGAGTGTCGGATAAACAAGAATCGGCTCCTTACGGATGTCGATGCCGTGCTTTGCGAACATACGCATCATAGCCGGGATTCTCTTCTCAATTGTTCCCTCGCCGTGCTTAAGCTCGATCATCGGTGTGTCAAGCCATACTGCATAGCCATCAGGAGTAGAAACGCCGTTATGACGCTCTGTGCACTCACGGATGATTGAGGCTGCTGAAACATCTCTTGTCTCAAGAGGGTTCATGAATACCTCACCGTTTGCATTTACAAGCATGGCACCTACTGAACGTACCTTTTCTGTAACGAGTGCTCCGTAAATCTGTGCCGGGAATGCAGCACCTGTCGGATGGTACTGAAGTGTATCAGGATAAAGAAGGCGTGCGCCTAAGCGGTATCCGAGAATAAGACCGTCAGCTGTTGCACCATAATGGTTTGATGTCGGGAAGCCCTGGTAGTGAAGTCTTCCTGCACCGCCTGTTGCGAGGATGACTGTCTTAGCCCTTGCAACCATGAGCTCCTTTGTCTCCATGTTCATGAGTACTGCACCTGCACAGTGACCGTTCTCATCCTTTATGAGCTCAACTGCTGCAGTGTAGTCAATAACCTGGATTCCGCGGTTAATAACCTCATCACGGAGTGTTCTCATGATTTCGGCACCTGAGTAGTCCTTAGCGGCATGCATACGCTTGCGGCTTGTTCCGCCGCCGTGAGTTGTGATCATGGTTCCGTCCGGAGCCTTGTCAAACTCCACGCCGAGCTTGCTGAGCCACTGGATAGCCTCTGGAGCCTCGTTAACAAGCTTATAAAGAAGGTCCTTCTGTGCTGCGAAGTGACCGCCACCGAACGCATCGAGGAAATGCTGTGCAGGTGAATCGTTTGGCTTGTCGGCAGCCTGGATGCCGCCCTCAGCCATCATTGTGTTTGCATCGCCCACACGAAGCTTTGTTACCATGAGAACCTTTGCACCGTTCTCATCAGCCTCGATTGCAGCAGAACAGCCTGCTCCGCCACCGCCGATAATAAGTACATCTGTATCAAAATGAGGCTTGGTAAGGTCTACACTGTAGCCCTCAAGTCTTGACTTTGCCTCAAGAAGGGCAGCAAGCTCCATCGGAACCTTATCACCCTTATTGGGTCCAATGCGAAGGTTTGTGAACTGTGCCTCCTTATAATCAGGATGGAAGGTCTTAAGGAGGTTATCCTTTTCATCTGCTGTCATGCGCCTCGGGTCAAGCTTCATGTTGGCTTCCCTGGCTGCCTCCACCTTTTTGATGGATTCGTTAATTTTTGGATCGGGATACATTTGCTTACCTCCTTACTTTTCAATGTCGCGGTTATTGTAAAGCTCTTTGATTTCATCGAGCGGCTTACCCATAAGGTCCTCAATGAGCTTCTCATACTTACCGTCCATGATTTCCTGAACTCTTTCATTGAGATGCTCACACTCAGGTGCAAGGTACTTGCCGTTAAGACGGCGTGCAAGCATTGCAACCTGCGGATGTGAGATGCCTGCAGGACATCTTGTTGAGCATACTCCGCACATTACACAGTCAAAGGACTCATCTGCGCACTTCTCGTACTCGCCACGCTGAGCATAAGCGATATACTGCATTACATTAAGCCCCTGTGTGCATGCCTTTGTACAAGCATTACAGCCTACGCATGAGTAAATCTCGGGATAAAGCTGCATCATGATCTGCTCGTTTGGCTTAACCTTCTCGATGTCATAAACGCTCTTTACAAGCGGGAAGAAGGGAAGAGTAGCTACATACATGTTTTCCTCAACCCTTGTTGAGCATGCGAGGCATGCCTTAAGCTCCCTGTCACCGGCAATGCGGTAGATTGTTGCACATGCTCCGCAGAAGCCGTTACGGCAGCCGCAGCCGCGAACCAGCTGGTAGCCTGAATACTCCATGGCCTCCATGATTGTGAGGCTCGCCGGTACGGCATATTTCTTTCCAAAAAGGAATACATTTACCATTTTTTCCATTTCAGTTTCTCCTTAGTATTCATCCGGCAGCTCGTCGAGCTGGTCAAACCGGAAAACGGGTCCGTCCTTGCAGACATATTTGTTGCCGATATTGCAGCGTCCGCATTTGCCAAGAGCGCACTTCATACGAAGCTCCATCGTTGTATAGATGTTTGTTCGCTCGAAGCCAAGCTCCATAAGTCCGTCAAGCGTAAACTTAATCATGATTGGCGGTCCGCACATGACAACGGTTTTAGAGGTGTCCGGGTTAAGCTCCTTTACAAAGCTTGGAACAAATCCCACATGACCGTCCCAGTCAGGCTGGGGGTTATCGATTGTGAGGTGGACGTTTATGCCGTCCTCCTTACACCAGACATTGAGAATCTCCTCAAAATCCACAAGGTCCTGCTTTGAACGTGAGCCGTAAACAATGTCAATCTTTCCGTATTTGCTTCTGTTGGCACGGCAGTAGTTGATTACGGAATGAAGCGGTGCAAGACCGATTCCTCCTCCGATAAACAGAAGGTCCTTTCCTGCAAAGTCTGTATCAACCGGGAAGCCGTTTCCGTATGGTCCACGGATTGTAATCTGCTGGCCTGGTTCCATGGCATGGAGCCATTCGGTAACGCAGCCGCATTTCTTAATAGAAAACTCGAGGTATTCCTCATCGGTCGGGCTTGAGGTGATTGAGAAAAGTGCCTCGCCAATTCCTGGAACAGAAAGCATTGCGCACTGGCCCGGGATATGGATAAACGGCTTTTTGCCATCAAGTCCAACAACGCGGAAGGTTTTTACATCAGGTGTGTCAACACGGATATCCGTTACAACACCAATCATGGGAATCAGTGGTTCTCTCATTCTGCCACCTCCTCAAGGGTCTTTATAACCTTTACAATATTTAAGTGTACCGGACACTTTCTTAAGCACCTGCCACAGCCTACACAGCTATATGTTCCGTCATTATTATCCGGGAAATATACAAGCTTATGCATGAAGCGCTGTCTGAAGCGTTCTGTCTGTGTCGGACGGGGCTGTCCCGCTGACATCATTGTAAAGTCTGAATACATGCATGAGTCCCAGCAGCGGAAACGCTTTACACTGTCACCATTTGCAAACTCCTCGATGTCATAGCACTGGCATGTCGGGCATACGAAGGTGCATGTGCCGCAGCCAAGGCAGGCTTCCGAAAGAGTCTTCCATTCTGGACGGTCAAAAAGTGCCTTTGTCTTTCCTGGTCCAAATGAAGAGAGATTAAGCTCCTTAAGGGGAAGCCTTTCAGTTATCTGATGGATTTCCTCCTTTGCACTGTTGACCTCAGTGTCGTCACAGTCTGAAAGAACAGAGAGGACATTAGTAAGCTCATTTCCCTTATCAGTGTTTGGCTCCCAGTAAAGGAAGTCACCCTTAATCCAGCAGGTTACATCGCCCTTTGGAGACGCGGGATCTATACCGAACGTGGTACAAAAGCATGTTTCAGAAGGTCTACTGCAGGCAAGAGAAATGACTGTGCAGTTATTCCTTCTTTTTTCACAGTAGGTATCGGCAGGCTCCATGAGGAAAACCCTGTCAAGAATTTCAAAGCTCTTCGCATCACAGGCCCTTACACCAAAGAATGCAAAGTCCTCTACTTCATCGCCCATACCCGTAAGCTCGATCTGCTTTCCATTTACCTTAAAGCCCATGAGGTTTTCAACCTGCGGGAAGAAGGCATCCTTTGCACTTCTAACTGTATTTAAGTTACGTGAAAGAGGAAGGCCGTCGTGCCATTTCGTAAAGTGGCTCTGACCTGATTCATCGTTTGCCGGGATGAAGAGGTTCATCCTTTCATTTATTGAAGCAAACAGTGAGTTAAGTTCTGTAAGTGCTATTCTCTTCATTTGCCGTTACCTCCTTTTGCGAGTACCTCAGAGCACTCAGGATCGTCAAAGCTAAAATCCATGAGAGGCGGACGGCTTTGCATATCGGCACCTGCCTGGTATGTGCCGTAAAGCTCGTTGATATCCTTTATGAACTTCCTGTTAAGAAGGTGAAGCGGGATATTCTGCGGGCAAACCCTGCTGCATTCGCCACAGTCAGTACAGCGTGCAGTCACATGGAAGGCACGGATTATGTGGAAGAGCTTTTCCTCGAAGGAATCAGCAACAGCCTTATTCTGTACACCAGATGCCGGATTATCGAATACGCACTTCTCACAGCTGCATGCAGGGCATACATTGCGGCATGCATTGCAGCGGATACACTTGCTGAGCTCTCCCTGCCAGAAGCTAAAGCGCTCATCGGGAGTCATTGCCTCAAGCTTTTTAATTTCCTCGAAGCGTCCGCTTTCAAGGTCCTCACCCTGCTCACCTATTATCTCATCAAAGCTGGCGATTTTTTTACTCTTACAGGTTTTGCACTTGCCAAGAAGTGCATCCTTCTTTTCTATTGTCTTATCACCGTAAAGCGTGTGAACCGTGAGTGTTTCCTCTCCGTCAACACTAAGAAGTCCCTCTAAGCCTAAGGCCCTAAGTGATTCCCCGTCACATTTTCCGTCACACTGTACACCTACGGCATATATGTTTTCACGGTTAATGCGGTGTTCCTTCTGCAGCTGGACAAATGAGAAGCTGTCACAGGGCTTAAGGAATACTGCAATTTTACCTTCCTTTTTGCTTTCCTTTATCAGGTACTTTGAAAGGTTTGCGCCTGAAAAGACGTTATAAACAAAGTCTGACTCAATTTCAGCTGTGCTTTCAAAAACAGCCGGTGTAAGGTCGTAGAAGAATTCGCCTGTCTTCCAGCCAAGTACACGCTGAACCTTTCCCGAGCTTAAAAGCTCAAGTGCTTTTTCCTTTACTCCCTGCATCTTAAATCCTCCAGCTTCTTGTTCTCGCCAAGCTCAGTGATTGTCTTTACGAAATCATTCATGGTTTCGGCAAACTTTGCTCCCTCGGCTGCTGATACCCACTCAACACGTGTACGGCCGCGCTCAATACCGAGGAAATCGAGCATTGAGAAGAGAAGAGTCATTCTTCTTCTGGCATAGTAGTTACCTGTTGAATAGTGGCAGTCTCCCGGATGGCAGCCGCAGAGGATTACTCCGTCGGCACCGCGCTGGAATGCCCTCAAAATAAACATCGGATTAAGACGGCAGGAGCACGGGATACGTATTATTTTTACATTGGCGGGATACTGCAGGCGGTTTGTGCCTGAAAGATCTGCACCCGCATAGCTGCACCAGTTGCAGCAGAAAGCCACGATGAGTGGAGTCCATTCCTTCTTTACTTGCATATCGCATCTACCTCCGCCATAATCTGTCTGTTGGAGAAGCCCTTAAGGTCCATTGCACCGCTCATGCAGGCAACCGTACATGCACCACAGCCCTGGCATACTGCCGGGTTAACCTGTGCAACGCGCCTAATGAGGGTAGTGCGGTTAGGACCGCGGAATTCCTTGTCAATGTATGTGATTGCGCCATACGGGCATACCTTTTCACAGCTTGAGCAGCCGTTACACATAAGCTCGTTTGGCTCTGCCGTACACGGATTGCAGAGAAGGCTTTCCTTGCTTAAAAGTCCGATAACCTTCGATGCCGCAGCACCTGCCTGTGCAACAGTCTCAGGGATGTCCTTTGGTCCCTGGCATGCGCCTGAAAGGAATACACCCGCTGTCGGGCTTTCAACCGGACGAAGCTTCGGATGTGCCTCAGTGAAGAAGTCGTTTGTGTCCATTGAAGCCGTAAGCATTGTTGCAAGCGGACGGGCACTCTTATCGGGCTCGATGGCTGCTGCAAGAACTACCATGTCGGCATCAATGTGAAGCTGTCTGTTATCGAGAAGGTCTGAGGCCTGAACCTTAAGCTTTCCGTTTTCAGGAACCACCTTTCCAACCATTCCCTTAATGTAGTGGACACCGTATTCCTCAACGGCCCTGCGGTAGAACTCATCGAAGTTCTTTCCCGGTGTTCTTACGTCGATGTAGAATACATAGACATCTGTATCAGGATATTTCTCACGGCATAACATCGCATGCTTTGCCGTATACATGCAGCATATCTTTGAGCAGTATGGCTTGCCCTTTCCGCCACCGTCACATCTTGAACCAACGCACTGAACGAAAACGATTGTGTGCGGATGTGTCTTATCTGACGGGCGAAGAAGTGTTCCACCTGTAGGTCCTGCCGCATTCATGAGTCTTTCAAACTCAAGGCTTGATACAACGTCAGGGCTCTGTGAGTATGCAAACTCGTCATAGTCGCTAAGGTCAATCGGGTTAAAGCCCGTTGCGGCTACGATTGCACCATACTCCCTTTCGATTAATTCATCCTGCTGCTTATAATCAATTGCTCCTGCAGAGCAGATTTTTGCACAGACTCCGCACTTGCCGTTTTTAAGCATGTTGCAGTAGTCAGGATCGATTGTGGCAACCTTTGGTACTGCCTGTGCAAACGGGATATAGATTGCAC
>JAUNDA010000097.1 GCA_030526295.1 Eubacteriales bacterium | reverse complement strand
GGCGACAATGGCAACATTGGGGACAGGATAATCCTTAAGCCGCTTGTTTATATCAAGACTGCGGACACCCTTTACTACGAAAGAAGCTGTGCGAGTGGTTCAAGTGCACTTGGGGCATATCTGGCTTTTACCGCTGATTCAGGAAAGGTTGACATAAATATCGAGAATCCGGGCGGCACCGTGAGGGTTGAGGCTGACAGCAAGGAAAAAACAATTAGCATACATACTGAGGTAAAGTATTTAAAAACTGCCAGGGTAGAGATAGACTTATGACAAAAAAGGAAAAGGACAGAATAAACAGAATACTTTCGCTTCTTGACGAGAATTACGGAACCGAGAAGCGCTGTTATCTTAACCATGAGAATACATGGCAGCTTCTTTTTGCCGTAATCATGAGTGCACAGTGTACCGATGCCAGGGTAAACATCGTAACAGCAGACCTTTACAAGAAATATACTTCGCTTGAGGATTTTGCAAATGTTGATTTATCTGAGCTTGAGGAGGACATAAAGTCAACTGGCTTTTACCACAATAAGGCAAAGAACATAAAGGCCTGTGCGAGCATGCTCATAAGTGAGTTTGGCGGTGAGGTGCCGCGTGACATCGAGTCACTCACAAGGCTTCCAGGAGTCGGCAGAAAGACAGCCAACGTAATAAGGGGAAATGTCTACGATGATCCGAGTATCGTGGTTGACACGCATGTAAAAAGAATCTCACGTAAGCTTGGGCTTACAACCGAGGAGGACCCAGTAAAGATTGAGTTTGACCTCATGGATAAGCTTCCGAGGGACCACTGGATTTTATGGAACATTGACATCATCACGCTCGGCAGAACCATATGCATCGCAAACCGCGAGAAGTGTGATGAGTGCTTTTTAAGGGATGAGTGTCCGTCATATGGCCATAAGAAGGGCGCGGTTAAAGCGTCAAGTAAAACACCGAAAGCCAAGGCATAATGAATTCTAGGTGTGGAAATACGGCATCTAAGTTTAACAGTACTTAAAACATAAATAGCGATTAAAGTACTATAGAAAGTAATTAATAAACTAAAACAAAATCAAAACATCAGATGGAACTTGGTACGCCGAAAGTATATATTAAGGATGTGTCCGAACTGGAGGGTGAGGCATTTGCAAAAGCTTACAAAGCAATGACGCCGGAAAGAAGGGCTAAGATCGACAGGCTTAAGTCGGAGGGCGACAGGAAGCGCTCCCTTGGGGCAGGCATGCTCATTGAGGAGATAAAAAGTGATTTTGGCATTTCAGCACGGGTATTCGAGGATAAAAACGGAAAGCCTGATTTTAAGGGCGGCGGGTACCACATAAGTATCTCACATTCGGGGGATTATGCCATCGCAGCCGTCTCCCATGATATAATAGGCTGTGACATTGAAAAATTAAACAGAAACAACAGGCAGCTAATAAGCATTGCAAGAAAGCATTACTCGGAAGCTGAGAAAAAGCTCCTTGGGCTTTGTGAACCTTTGGGGGAAGGGGACGAGGCAGAGACTGAGGCTTTGGCTAAGAATGAGACAGTGACTGAAACCTGTGATGAGACTGAGACTAAGGTTGGGACCGGGAATCAGGCAGAGGCAAAAGCCGGGGCTAAAGAAGAGGAAATTTTAAGAATCTGGGTAAAAAAAGAGGCCATTGCTCACCTAAGCGGTGAGGGACTTAAGGGTCTAAAAGGGTTTGATTCATGTGACGAGGAGACATATGAGTTTTATTATCCCGAGGCGCCTGACGGATACTTTATAGCTGTCGTAACATATAAGGAGAAATAAGTGTATGGAAAGCAAAAAGAAGGAAAAGGGCTTCTTCGAAAAGATTTTTGGAAGAAGAAATGCAAGATGCATCAAAAAAGAGGTTGATCCGATGCATGCACTTATGCCAATCATGTGGCCTGACAGAGCTGACAATGAGGCATGCATAAGCGAGACAGTGGACCTTACAAACGTTAAGAAGTATCTTGAAAAGAAGAATGCAGATAATCCGGATTACAAATATAACCTTTACCAGGTTATCGTAACCGCAATGCTTAAGACCGTTCTTCTTCGCCCGAGACTTAACTATTTCATCGCAAACCAGCTTATGTATGAGAGGGACTATGTTTCGACTGCATTTACAGTAAAGAGAAGGTTTGCGGATGATGCATCAGAGGGACTGGCAGTAGTAAAGGCTAAGGAGGATGAGACAATTGACGACATCCATAACTACCTCTACCACCAGATAACAAAGGAAAGGGACGAGTCAAACTTCAATACGACTACAGAGTCTGCAAGAATATTCAGTCTCCTTCCGGGATGGCTTCTTCGCTTCGTTGGCATTTTCCTTCGTCTATTTGACAGACTCGGATGGCTTCCAAATGCGCTCATTGAGGCTGACCCGTATCAGAACACATTCGTTGTATCAAACATCGGCTCAATCGGCCTTAACGCGGGCTTCCACCACCTTACAAACTGGGGTACGACATCCCTTTTCCTCATTATCGGCGAGATGTACAAGAAGCCGTATTACAATGAGGACGGAAGCGTTGAGTTCAGGGACGCGGTTGACCTTAACCTCACAATCGACGAGAGAATAGCAGACGGCTATTACTACTCAAAGTCGATAAGGCTTCTCATGAAGATTTTACAGAATCCAGAGCTTCTCGACAGACCGCTCGGTGAGGAAGTTGATTACCAGTAATGGAGCATTGAAAGCAGATGTGTTTTTCTGCTTTGTGAATCGGAATATTTAAAAAGAGATGGTTTCGTTGCCTGATTTGATGTTTTGTTAGCATCTCAGGCAACGATTTTTTTATAAATGACGATTCCGATTCATGCTACCGTTCTTTTGTATTTTTTTAAAGAAAAGCCGAAAATGAGACTTTTGTCGGTTTATGGTTGCTTAACGGCCCATAATGAGTGTATTAGTGAGAAATAGTGATATAATACTATAAATAGCAATTTGCTTTTTATTAAATGTGCGGAAGAGTTTTACTTGTTATTCAAAAAGTTTTTAATTGTTATCCAGAAAAATAAGGGAGATTACAAATGAAAGAAAGCTTAAAACCGTTGTTTACACCATGGAAGATAGGAAACTGTGAGATTAAGAACAGGGTTGTCCTCACTTCGATGGGCGGCACAAACCTCCTCGGATGGATGGAGATTAACCATTTCGACAAGGCAGGAGCCGAGTTTATCATGGAGGTTGCAAAGAATAACTGCGGACTTGTACTGCCGGGCTGCCAGCCTGTTTACAATCCGATGTTCGGCCAGTGGCTCTATAAGAAGGATTCGATGTTTAGGGACCTTGCAAAATGGATGCCTGAGTTTCATAAGACAGGAGCAAAGCTCTTTGTGCAGCTTACTGCAGGCTTTGGAAGGTCATTTACAATAAGCTCAATGATGGAGATGCTTTACACAACACCCGTTGTCAATGTCATCTCAAAGCCGTTCATGAACCTTGACAAGATTACCGCAACTGCAAGCCCGGCACCAAACAGATGGTCTGACAAGGTGCCTTCAAGGGCTCTTACTGTTGATGAGATTCATGAGTATGTAAAGGCCTTCGGTCTTTCTGCTAAGAAGCTTAAGGAGGCTGGAGTAGACGGAGTCGAGGTACACGCAGTACACGAGGGATATCTTCTCGACCAGTTTACACTCGACTATGTAAATAAGAGAACTGACGAATATGGCGGTTCGTTTGAGAATAAGTACAGGTTTGCCGTTGAGATCGTTCAGGAGATAAAGAAGCAGTGCGGAGATGACTTCCCTGTTTCATTAAGATATTCTGTTGTTTCAAAGACAAAGGGCCTCAGACAGGGTGCACTTCCAGGAGAGGAGTACACAGAGGTAGGAAGAGACATGGCAGAGTCTGAGAGGGCTGCAAAGTACCTTCAGGATGCAGGCTATGACATGCTTAACTGCGATAATGGTACCTACGATGCTTGGTACTGGGCACATCCGCCTATCTACATGCCTGAAAACTGTAACCTTGAGGATGTTGAGCATCTTAAGGGCTTCGTTGACATCCCGGTTGTATGTGCAGGAAGACTCGATCCCGAGGTTGCTGCAAAGTCAATCGAGGAGGGTAAGCTTGACGGTGCAGGCTTTGCGAGACCGTTCCTTGCAGACCGTGAGTGGGTTACAAAGCTCATGAACGACAAAGAGGAGGACATCCGTCCGTGTATCCTCTGCCATAACGGCTGCTTCAATATGTGCCATTACGAGGGCGTACCGAATGACCAGTCACTCGGTGATTCACTGCACCTTGCCCGTTGTGCTGTCAATGCTGAGACAATGCAGACGGAAAAGCACTACATTAAGAAGACCTCATCGCCTAAGAAGGTTATCATCATCGGTGGCGGAATCGGTGGAATGGAGGCTGCAAGGGTGCTTAAGCTCCGTGGCCACGAGCCCGTAATCTATGAGGCTTCAGATAAGCTTGGCGGTACATTTATCCCGGCATCAGCTGAGTCATATAAGGGAAAGCTCCGTGAGCTCCTTAGCTGGTACCGCACACAGATGGATAAGCTTGGTATTGAAATCCATCTTAATACAAGGGTTGAGGACCTTTCACAGTTTGGAGGTCTTGACATAATCGTGGCAACAGGCTCAAAGGCAAAGATCTTTAAGTCAATTCCGGGATGGGAGAAGTTGGTAGAAGCCTGCGACTTCCTTAACGGTAAGGAGGTAGGAGAGAACGTGGCTGTTATCGGCGGCGGTCTCACAGGCTGTGAGATCGCATATGAGCTGAGCCTCCAGGGTAAGCAGGTTTCAATCGTAGAGATGAAGAATGACCTTGTGGCACAGACAGGCGTATGCCTTGCAAACAGCTCATACCTTCGTGAGTATTTTGCCCTTAACAAGGTGCCGGTATACCTTAACAATAAGCTTAAGGAGGTTAAGGACGGCGAAATCGTAATCGTTGACAATAACGGTAAGGAAACAACCATTAAGTGTGACAGCGTAATAAGCTCACTCGGATACGTAAGCAATCCTCTTTGCACTGAGGGTGGCAAGGTTAAGCTTGTAGGTGACTGCCGTGAGGTAGGTAACCTTAGAACCGTTATCTGGAGAGCATACGAAGTTGCAATGAAGATTTAAGGAGAATAAAGATGAAATTAACCGCTCAGCAGCAGGCGATTCTTGACGGAAAGTCAGGGGAAACACTTGCCAAGGTAATGGAAACAATGGTCCGCTACGGAGAAATCTTCGGGGCAGAGGAAATGGTAGAGGTTACTGGAAACTATAACCACCTCGTTACATCATTTGGTCTTAAGGCACTTAAGCCGGTTTATGAGCTTCTCGACAAGCTTATCGCAGAGGGCGACATCTCAAAGCAGAAGTTCTCTGTTGACCCGCGTCCGATGGATAAGAACGTTCCTTCAAACCTTATCCAGAATTTCGTATTCAATACCTTCATGTACACAAGGCAGGAGGAGTATGAGAAGCAGCTTCAGAAGCTTGGTCTCATGAATGAGGATGCATTCACATGTACCTGCTACATGGACGAGGTTGGAAACACACCTAAGAAGGGCGAGGTTCTGTCATGGGCTGAGTCATCCGCAGTTGTATATGCAAACTCAGTGCTTGGTGCAAGATGTAACCGTAACTCAGGAATCATTGACCTCATGGGCTCAATCGTTGGATACGTTCCGAAGTTTGGCTTCCTTACAGACGAGGGAAGAAAGGCAAAGTGGATTGTTGAGATAAAGACAACAAAGAAGCCCGAGGCACAGCTTCTCGGCTCTGCAATCGGAATGAAGGTAATGGAGGATGTTCCGTACATCATCGGCCTTGACAAGTGGCTTGACGGCGAGCTTAATGACGCCGCTAAGACATACCTTAAGGACTTTGGTGCAGCTACTGCTTCAAACGGTGCAGTAGGCCTTTACCACGTTGAAAACATCACACCTGAGGCAGTTGAGGAGGGCAGAAGCCTTATCCTTGAGGATGCAAAGACTTATGTTATTGACGATGCTGAGCTTCAGCGTGTTTATGACAGCTATCCGGTCATCTGGAAGAATAAGGAAGCTAAGCCTAAGCTTTGCTTCATGGGATGCCCTCACATGTCACTTGAGCAGCTTAAGACCTGGACGGATAAGGTAGAGGAGGCTCTTAAGGCAGCAGGAAACTCTAAGGTTGTAATCCCGACAGTATTTACGGCTTCGCCAGGAGTTATCAAGGCATTTAAGGAGACTCCTTATGCAAAGAGACTTGCTGACACCGGAATCATCCTTTCATATATCTGCCCGCTTATGTACATGAATAACCCGATGAGCGAGAAGATGCCTGTAATCACATCCTCTAATAAGCTTAGGACTTATACAAGCGCAAGATATTACACGGATGATGAAATCCTTATGCAGATTACAAAGGGAGGTAAGTAAGATGAAGACTTTTAAGGGAAGAGTTGTTTCAAAGGGAACTGTTACTGCACCTGCACTTGTATCCCATGGCGGACTCAATACACTTGCATCCTTCCAGAAGGCGCTTCAGTTTGGCGACAAGAACGCAACCTGCGGCGACCAGAATAATCCGGATCTTTACGGAAAGCAGATGAAGGGGAAGGCACTTTGCCTGCCGAGAACAATCGGTTCAACAACAGGCGGACTTGTTCTTTACTGCGCAACCTCAATGGAGCGTAATCCGGCCTGCATGCTTTTTTCAGAGCCTATAGATTCACTTGCGGCAGCAGGAGCAATCCTTGCAGACGTTTGGCTTGACACAAACATGCCTGTAGTTGATTCACTCGGTGAGGAATTCCTCGAGTTCGTTAAGGATGACATGAAGGTAACGGTAGCTGAGGACGGAACCGTAACCGTTGAGTAAATTCATTCGTTAGTTAAATTTCTAAATATGCTTTTTCGAAAACTCTCAACAATGTTGGGAGTTTTTGTTTTACCAAGACACAAAATCTG
>JAUNDA010000096.1 GCA_030526295.1 Eubacteriales bacterium | reverse complement strand
GACGCTGAGGTTGTTATCGTTGCTATGGGTTCAGTTAACGAGACAATCGAGGAGACAATCGATTACCTTGTAGGTAAGGGAAAGAAGGTTGGTCTCATCAAGGTTAGACTTTACCGTCCATTCTCAGCTAAGGCTCTTATCAAGGCTATGCCTGCAACAGTTAAGAGAATCCAGGTTCTTGACAGAACTAAGGAGCCGGGTGCTCTCGGTGAGCCGTTATGGCTTGACGTAGTAGCTGCTCTTAAGGATTCTAAGTTCAAGGATGTTCCTGTATTCTCAGGACGTTACGGCCTTGGATCAAAGGATACAGCTCCTAACCAGATCGTTGCTGTATTCAACAACAAGACAAAGAAGCAGTTCACAATCGGTATCGAGGATGATGTTACTAACCTTTCACTCAAGCTCGGTCCGGCACTTGTTACAACACCTGAGGGAACAACAAACTGTAAGTTCTGGGGTATCGGTGCTGACGGTACAGTAGGTGCTAACAAGAACTCTTGTAAGATTATCGGTGACAACACCAACATGTATTCACAGGCTTACTTTGATTATGACTCAAAGAAGTCAGGCGGTGTTACAATGTCACACCTCAGATTCGGTAAGAAGAAGATTAAGTCAACTTACCTTATCTCTACAGCTAACTTCGTAGCTTGCCACAAGCCGGAGTACATCAGAAAGTACAACATGGTTCAGGAGCTCGTTCCGGGTGGAACATTCCTTCTTAACTGTCCTTGGGACGAGAAGGAGCTTGAGACAAAGCTTCCTGGCCAGGTAAAGAAGTACATGGCTGATAACAAGATCAACTTCTACACAATCGACGCTGTTAAGATCGGTATCGAGACAGGCATGGGCCCGACAAGAATTAACACAATTCTTCAGTCAGCATTCTTCAAGCTTGCTAACATCATCCCTGAGAAGGATGCTATCAAGTACATGAAGGAAGCAGCTCAGAAGACATACGGCCGTAAGGGTGAGGAAGTTGTTAAGACTAACTGGGCAGCTATCGAGGCTGGTGCTAAGAATGTTAAGAAGATCGAGGTTCCTGCTGCATGGTCAAAGTGCAAGGACGAAGGTCTTGATTACCCGACAGCTAAGGGTAAGAGAAAGGACGTTGTTGATTTCGTAAACAACATCCAGTCTAAGGTTAATGCTCAGGAAGGAAAGAACCTCCCTGTATCAGCATTCCTTGAGTACGTTGATGGTTCAACACCTTCAGGTGCAGCTGCATTCGAGAAGAGAGGAATCGCTGTTAACGTTCCGAAGTGGAATCCTGACAACTGTATCCAGTGTAACTTCTGTGCTTATGTATGTCCGCACGCAGCTATCCGTCCGGTAGCTCTTGATGAGGCTGACCTTAAGAAGCTTCCGAAGACACAGGAAACAAAGGCTATGACAGGCTTCGCAGAGAAGAAGTTCGCTATCGCTGTATCAGCTCTTGACTGTACAGGATGCGGCGCTTGTGCTAATGCATGTCCTGGAATGAAGGGCAACAAGGCTCTTACAATGGTACCGCAGGGTGAGGGTGCTTACCAGCAGGCAGGCTTCGATTACGCTGTTACACTTCCTGAGAAGGCTGACGTTATTGCTAAGTTCAAGCCAGAAACAGTTAAGGGTTCACAGTTCAAGCAGCCTCTGTTTGAGTTCTCAGGCGCTTGTGCAGGTTGTGGTGAGACACCTTATGCTAAGCTCATTACACAGCTCTTCGGTGACAGAATGTACATCGCTAATGCTACAGGATGTTCATCAATCTGGGGCAACTCTTCACCGTCAACTCCTTACACAGTAAACGCTAAGGGACAGGGTCCTGCTTGGTGTAACTCACTGTTCGAGGATAACGCTGAGTTCGGCTTCGGTATGCTTCTTGCTCACAACGCAATCCGTGAGAGAGCAAAGGCTAAGCTTGAGGATGTTGCTGTAAACGGCAAGAACAAGGCTGTTAAGGAAGCTGCTCAGAAGTGGCTTGAGACATATAACTGTGGCGTTGAGAACGGCGCTGCAACAGACGAGCTTATCGCAGCTCTTGAGAAGCACGCAAAGGCTGACAAGTGCGAGACAGCTAAGGAGCTTCTTGACATCAAGAACTACCTCTCAAAGAAGAGCCAGTGGGTATTCGGTGGTGACGGATGGGCTTACGACATCGGTTACGGCGGACTTGACCACGTTATCGCTTCAGGTAAGGATATCAACGTAATGGTATTCGATACAGAGGTTTACTCAAATACAGGCGGACAGTCATCTAAGGCTACACAGCCAGGTGCTGTTGCACAGTTCGCAGCAGGCGGAAAGGAGATCAAGAAGAAGGATCTCGCTAGCATGGCAATGTCTTACGGCTATGTATACGTAGCACAGATCGCTATGGGTGCTGACATGAACCAGGCAGTTAAGGCTATCGCTGAGGCTGAGGCTTATCCGGGACCATCACTCGTAATCGCTTACGCTCCATGTATCAACCATGGTATCCGTAAGGGTATGGGCAAGGCTCAGGAAGAGGAGAAGCTTGCAGTTGAGTGTGGTTACTGGTACAACTTCAGATTCAACCCGGCTCTTGAGTCAAACAAGTTCTCACTTGATTCAAAGGCTCCGAACTTCGAGAAGCACAACGAGTTCCTTAACGGTGAGGTAAGATACTCATCACTTGCTCTTAAGAACAAGGAGAGAGCTCAGATGCTCCAGGAGAAGAACCTTAACGAGGCTAAGGCTAGAAGAACTTACCTTGAGGGTCTTGTAGAGCTCTACAAATAATTAAACCTAATTCATTGTTTCCGGTGGTTTTTTAAACCGCCGGAAACATGTTTTCATTTAAAGCAATGGAAAAGACGACTAAGATTTTTGATGCAAAGCCGGATATGCTTGACAAGGTTATCGCGTTTGCTGAAGAGGAGATGTCAAAGATTGACGTTCCACTCAAAGATCAGATGAAGATAAACGTTTCCCTTGAGGAACTGTTTGTAAACGTTGCCCATTATGCATACCCGGACGGCGTGGGAACTGCCGAAATCACAATTACAACAGAAGACCGCAAAATCACAATCGAGATTAAGGATAGCGGTATTCCCTTTAATCCGCTTTTGGCGGCTGATCCGGATATTTCCTTAAGCGCCGAGGACAGGGGAATCGGCGGACTTGGAATCTTAATGGTAAAGAAGACTATGGATGAGTTTACATACAGGTATGAAAACTCATTTAATATAAATACAATTTCAAAGCTTTTTTGAGGAGGCTGAAATGAACATTTTAAGAAATAGAGAAGACGGAAAATTCACAGTAGCATTAGAGGGTAGACTTGATACCACAACAGCACCTGAGTTCGAGAAGGTTGTTGCAGGCGAGCTTGGTGGAGTAACAGATTTCGTAATTGATTTCGAGAAGCTTGAGTATGTTTCATCAGCAGGACTCAGGGTCCTTCTTATGGCTCAGAAGAGCATGAACAAGCAGGGCACCATGGTAATCAGAAACGTAAATGATGACATCATGGAGGTTTTTGAAATGACAGGCTTCTCAGGTGTTCTTACAATCGAGGAGAACTGACAGGTAAGAAAAGAAGTCGGTACTATATCTAAATAGACGGACTGACTGAGAAGAATAAAGTAGTAGAATATTACAGCAGTACTAAGTGATTTTCATCTAATTTTTAAATAATCAATTTTTGTGATGTATATTTATTTTAAAAAATGCATTACAAACATAAATAACAGCAATCTAAGATGGATACTTATGTAAACTTGCTAATCTAAAATAGTAATAACCCTGATTTGAGATTATAAATTTTTGATTATATTTTATCTCAAATCAGGTTTTTATATTTTTTACCGAATTTTTTTGCTAATCGGACATCTCATTTCTCAGAATAAGCAATTCTGGATGCTTTGAGTCGAAAATTTAGTCATCCTGTTTTTTAGTAATGGCAAAATGGGATGCAATGAGGCTAAAATTTGGACATCTCATTTTTGGATTTTGGACAAACGGGATGTAATGGGCCAAAAAATCGAACATCTCATTATTGAATTCTGAGAAATGAGATGTTTACACGCGAAACCTCGGTAATAATTCTCGAATTTGAGATATAAAGATATAGGGAGATATTGAGAAATAAGACACTAATTCTCAAAAGCACAAAAAAGCCGGACACCTGTTGTGATGTCCGGCCTTATCTGTTATTGATGATAATAACTGAATATTATGCTAATGCTATAAAATGCTAATGATGGGAGAGGGTTAGCAGCTGAAAAGCTTCTGCTGTGAATCCTCTTTTTTCTTCTGGAGAAGGCCCTGGATTCTGTTTGTTCCCTCTGTAATCGAAGACATTGAGATATCGTGGTTGAAGTTATCGATGATCTCTGCAAGGTATCTTGAGCAGTTGGCCTCCTCATACCACTTCTTTGTGTAGATTTCCATCGGCTTGTAGTTGAGGTTTGTTGTGATGATGCAGTCGATGAAGCCCTTCTCATAGAACTCATCAAACTTCTCAAAGCCGTTTGTGAAAAGACCGAAGGTACAGAGAACAATAACCCTGCCAGCCTGTCTTTCCTTAAGCTCCATAGCTGTATCAAGCATTGACTCACCTGATGAAATCATGTCATCAACGATGATAACAGTCTTTCCCTTAACTGAATTTCCGAGGAACTCGTGGGCAACGATCGGGTTTCTGCCGTTAACTACCTTAGAATAGTCACGTCTCTTATAGAACATACCCATGTCTACGCCGAGGTTGTTTGCAAGGTAAACGCTTCGGTCCATTGCGCCCTCATCAGGAGAGATTATCATCATGCTGTCCTTACTAAACTCGATGTCAGGATATCTCTTTAAGAGAGCCTTTACGAAGTTATATGTCGGCATGAAGTTGTCAAAGCCCGAAAGAGGAATGGAGTTCTGAACCCTCGGGTCATGTGCATCGAAGGTAATAATGTTCTTAACACCCATGTCAATAAGCTCGTGGAGCGCGTTTGCACAGTCGAGTGATTCACGCTTTGCACGCTTATGCTGCCTAGATTCATAGAGGAATGGCATTATTACATTTACTCTGTGGGCTCTTGATACGGTTGCACCAATTATTCTCTTAAGGTCAGAATAGATGTCATCGGGTGACATGTGGTTTGTGTAACCGTTAATTTGATATGTGTTTGAACAGTTTGTGATATCTGCGATAATGAATTCATCAACGCCTCTCATGGATTCGTTAACAACGGCCTTTGCTTCGCCGGTACCGAATCTAGGGCATGAATGATTTACAAGAAATGTGTCTGGATTGAATCCCCTAAGTAAAAGTGAGTCCTTCTGGTTTTCATTAAGCAATTCATAAGCTCTTTTTCTTTCCTCAACCAGATATGAATTTACTTCTTCACCAAGGCTTGCTGCACTGACATGTGCGGCAATCTTTAAGGGTGCAATTGGAATGTTTTTAACGATCTCTCTATTTCCCATTTCGAACCTCCGAATATGCTCATTCTTAGTTTACCATTCCGTTATAATACTTTCAAGTAAACTTAATTAAAAAAATGTATTAAAGTGAGAGCATTTATGGTAGAATATGAAACATGAGTAAACCAATAGTAGCAATTGCAGGCAGGGCAAATGTTGGAAAGAGTACATTATTCAATGTAATAAGCGGTACAAAGCTCAGCATTGTCCAGGATAAGCCGGGCGTGACAAGAGACAGAATATATGCGGACTGCGACTGGAACGGTCGTGAGTTCACACTCATAGACACAGGTGGAATTGAGCCTGAGTCTGATGATGTTATCGTAAAACAGATGAGGGAGCAGGCTCTTATAGCTATAGAGACTGCAGACGTCATCGTATTTATAGTAGATGTAAGGGACGGACTTACGGACATTGACTATCAGGTGGCTGATATGTTAAGGCGTGCCAAGAAGCCCGTCGTTCTTTGCGTGAATAAGGTCGACAGCTTCCAAAAGCAGGAAAACGACATCTATGAGTTTTATAACCTTGGACTTGGTGATCCGGTTGCCGTCAGCGCGCAGGGCCGATTAGGTATCGGTGACCTGCTTGATGAAATTACAAAGAACTTCCCTGAGAATGTCAAGGAAGAAAAGGACGACGATGCGGTAAAGGTGGCAATTGTCGGAAGGCCCAATGCGGGCAAATCATCCATCGTTAACCGCCTTCTCGGAGAGAACAGAATGATTGTGTCGGATGTTGCTGGAACAACACGTGACGCCGTCGACTCCCGAGTCAAGCACAACGGACAGGAATACGTCTTCATAGACACTGCAGGACTTCGTAGAAAGTCTAAGATCAAGGAAGACATCGAAAGATATTCGATTATCCGTGCCGTCGCAGCCATTGACAGGGCTGACATTGTCGTCCTCGTCATAGACGGAAAAGAGGGCATCAGTGAACAGGATGCCAAAATAGCCGGAATCGCGCATGAAAAAGGAAAGGGCATGATCGTGCTCGTCAACAAGTGGGACATTGTACCAGACAAGAATGACAAGACACAGAAGAAATTTGCCGAGGATATCAGAAAGACACTTCCTTTCATGCTTTATGCGGACATCATGTTCGTATCAGCGGTGACGGGCCAGAGACTTATTAAGATTTATGATGAAATTGACCTTGTACGCCAGGCCCAGTGCCTGAGGGTACAGACAGGTGTGCTGAACGAGATTGTTGCGGAGGCCGCGGCAATGCAGCAGCCGCCGTCGGATAAGGGTAAGAGACTTCGTATCTACTATGTTACACAGGTAGGAGTCCAGCCACCGACATTCGTTTTCTTCATTAATGATAAGAATTTGTTCCATTTCTCATACCAGAGATATCTTGAGAACAAGATAAGGGAAGCTTATGGCTTCAACGGAACTCCGATTCACTTCATTAAGAGGGAGAGAAAGAAGGATGAGCAGGACGAGTAAAGCGAGTAAAACTGGGAACGAGTAAGATCGAGTAAGATTGACTAAGATTGAG
>JAUNDA010000095.1 GCA_030526295.1 Eubacteriales bacterium | reverse complement strand
TTTCCGTTACTGCAACCGACCTGTGTTTTCCTCCCGTACAGCCGATGGCGATTACGAGACTGTTCTTTCCTTCTGAGACATATTTTGGAAGAAGGAAATCTATGAGGTCTGAAAGCTTAGAGTAAAACTCCTCGCTTTCCTTGTGGTTCATCACATACTCATAGACCTCGCTGTCAAGGCCCGTCTTTTGTCTTAATCCCTCAACGTAGTATGGATTCGGTAGGAACCTTACGTCGAAAACAAGGTCTGCGTCCTGCGGAATTCCATATTTAAAGCCAAAGCTCATCACTGTAAGTACAAGGTTCTTAAATACGTTCTTACCCTCGTTAATCACATTCTCAAGCTGGGAACGAAGTTCCTTTGAAAGAAGGTTCGAGGTATCAATCACGTAATCGGCCCTGTCCTTAAGCCACCTTAGCTCCTGTCTTTCCTTTTCAATGCCCTCTGCAAGCGTACCGTTTTTTGAAAGCGGATGGTTTCTTCTCGTTTCCTTATAGCGCTTTAAAAGCACCGAATCAGAGGCATCGAGGAAAATGATGTCGTACTTTATGTTCTTTTTGTCGAGTCCGTCGATTACGTCGCTAAGACCCCCAAGAGCCTCGCCGCTACGAATGTCGACTCCTACTGCAACCTTAGTGTATGTCTTTGAATCGGTTAAAAGGTCTGAAAACTGCGGAATCAGAAACACAGGGAGATTATCAACACAATAATATCCCATGTCCTCTAGTGTTTTAAGGGCTACCGTTTTGCCGGCACCCGACATTCCGCTTACTATATAGAAACTCATCCCATGTTCACCTTTACACGCTCAAGGAACTCTGCAGCTGCATTGTAGCCCATCTTCTTTGCCCTGTGGTTGATTGCGGCGCACTCAACTATGATGGCAATGTTTCTGCCTGGTCTTACAGGAATTTCATGAAGCACTACATTCTTTCCGAGAATGTTCATGTAGTTTTCCTCGAGACCGATTCTGTCATATGTCTTGTCCTTGTCCCACTCCTCGAGCTTTATTACCATGTCAATTGACTGTGTATCCTTAATGGCCTCAAATCCGAAGAGGTCCCTTACGTTTATGATACCGATACCACGAAGCTCGATGAAGTTCTTTGTGATGTCAGGTGCCGTTCCGACAAGTGTCTCGTCCGATACCTTCTTTATTTCTACAACATCGTCAGTTACAAGTCTGTGGCCTCTCTTAAGAAGCTCTAACGCTGCCTCTGACTTACCAACACCGCTGTCACCAAGAATAAGCACACCCTCGCCGTAGCAGTCCATTAAAACGCCGTGAATGCTGATGCACGGTGCAAGCACAACCCTCAGCCATCTGATGATCTCAGATACAAGCTCAGAGGTTGTAATTGATGACATGCAGCACGGAACGCCGTGCTTAATGCATACGTCAAGGATTTCAGGTGACGGCTCATAGTTTCTTGTGAAAACGATACACGGAACATGGTAGGAAGCGAGTCTTTCGAAGTTCCTTAAAATCATATCCTTATCCGCATCGTTAATGTACTGCTGCTCAACCTTACCGATGATCTGCACCCTGTTTTTATCAAAGTGGTCGAAGAAGCCGGTAAGCTGAAGTGCAGCCCTGTTTACATCATAGAACTCGATCATTCTGTCAGAAAGATCAATAGACGGTGTAAGCACCGTAAGATTCATTCTTTCAACGAGCTTTTCTACGGATGTGTGCTCGTCGATGATTGCTGCCGTACTTTCGTGAATAAGCGATTTCTCCATAATCAGAACTCTCCTAACATTTTAACCTCTGGAACCAGCTCAACAGAGCTTCTCTCATAAACTGTCTTCTGTATGTGCTTAATGATGTTATAAATATCGGCTGCCGTCGCATTGCCGTCATTGATTACAAAGCCTGCATGCTTTTCGCTGACCTTAGCGCCGCCGATTGCAAAGCCCTTAAGGCCTGCCTCCTCGATGAGTGCTCCTGCGTAGTAGCCCTCTGGACGCTTAAAGGTCGAGCCAGCTGAGGGCTTATCAAGCGGCTGCTTTTCGCGCCTTAGCCTCATGCATTCGTTCATCTGGGCCTGGATCTTTTCCTTATCGCCAAACGGCATGAAAAACTCTGCCCTTGCAACAATGAGGTCATTCTTCTCAATCACTGAGGTCCTGTAGCCGAAGCTGAGGTCCTCAATGTTAAGATGAATCACATTGCCCTTTCTCGTAACAGCCTCAACGCTATAGATTACGTCCTTAACCTCTCCGCCGTAGGCTCCCGCATTCATGAGCACAGCTCCGCCCACGCATCCGGGGATTCCAGAAAGCGGCTCAAAGCCAGTCACTCCGAGGTTAAGCGCGATTTTTCCAACAGCAGACATGAGGCATCCGGCTCCTGCATCGAGCATCATTCCGTTCTCATATTCCTCATATCCAAGCATCGTAAACTCGGTATCGTCATTATATCCAAGATTAATAATAACCCCGTCAAAGCCCTTATCGGACACAAGGAGATTCGAACCGTTACCCGTCACATAGAATGGGATCTCGTTATTTGAAAGATACCTTACAAGCCCCGCAAGCTCCTCTGTGTTATAGGGAATAACGAACATCTTTGCCGGTCCGCCAACCTTAAAGGTTGTATGCGCCGACATCGGTTCGTCCCTAAATATTCTTCCTTTTTTAATTATTCTTTTAATGTTATCAGGATTCATAAAGCTTCCACATGAAATCAATCTTTGAAGGATCGGAATTAAGCATCTTTACGGTGCCCTCCTCTGTCTGGTCATTGAGGTTTCCGTTATCCTCAAGGAATTTCTTAGTTTTCTTTGCTACAAGTACAGCGGCGTCAAAGAGTCTTGCGTTTCCGCCTGTTGTCTTATCAACCTCTTCCTTTATTGTATTCTTAATAAACGGGAAATGTGTACAGCCAAGAACCACCGCATCAACAGGCTTTTCGATACCGCTGCAGAGTGAATCGATGTACTCCCTTACCTCGTCATTCATGTTAGAATCACTTACTCCGCTCTCGACATATGTAACGAAGTTCGGAGCGCCCATGCTCACAAAGGTTCCCCTGTCCTTAAGCCTCTCGACGTTATTCTTAAAGAGCTCGCCGTTAACCGTAAAGTTTGTGGCAAATGTAAGAACAAGCGGGTTCTCAAGCTCTGTGACAGCCCACTCGATTGCAGGCTCAATGCCGATAAACTCGATATCAGGAAACTCAGTTCTCAGATAGTCGATGGCTGCAGATGTAGCTGTATTACATGCGATTACCACGCACTTTACAGAACCCTCCTCGGCAATAATCTGATCTATTACTCCCTTACAGAGCTCCTGGATGTTTTCGCGTGTTCTAACTCCGTACGGAGCATTGCCAGAATCACCGAAGTACACAAAATCCTCATGTGGAAGTGTCTTCTTAAGCTCTCTTAATACGCTGATTCCGCCAAGTCCTGAATCAAATACCGCTACCTTGTTTTGTGAATTCATGATGTTTTAGTTTCTCCTTAAAAACGCCAGAAGCTTAAAAGCCATCCGGGTATTACCACGATTGTAAAGAATGTAAGGCTTGTTAAAGTAAAGGTCTTTATGAAAGCCTTACTGCCCTTCGGGTACTCCCTCACATAAATCCTGTAATTGATTACGGACGCAAGGGAACCGATAAGCGAGACAAGTCCCGCCGAATCGACACCGTATAAAAGTGCCGCGAGGTTTGTCGTAAACGGATAAAGCACAATTGCCGCCGGTACGTTTGAAATTACCTGGCTTAATAGAATACCCCAGACATATTCCTTCTCCGATACGGCGCGGCTTAAAAAGCCTGCGATGCCTTCATTAGCCGTAATTGATGCCGAGAAGATAAAAAAGCACAGGAATGTGACTAGAAGCACATAGTCAGTCTTTTTTATGATGTCAATGTCCGTAAACGAAACGGCCACAGCTACGATGAGTGTAATAAGCGGCCACCACGTTGTCCTGCTTACTATTGTATATATTACTATAATAAAGAGAATAATATAAGATATTCTCTTATTTTTTCTTTCATTTTCCCAGGTTGTATCCGCACCCGTGACACTTATGGCCTCGGTCGGGTTCTTTCTGTAGAGGTGTTTAATGAAAAGCACGAGAAGAATTCCCGAGAAAATCCAAAGCGGCATCATGTGAAGGATGAAATATCCTGCACTCACACCCGAATGGGCAAAGATGAAAAGATTCTGCGGGCTTCCAAACGGTGTGAGCATTGAGCCTCTTACAGCAGCGATATTCTCCATGCTTATAACGGGAAGGATATACTCCTCCTTTCCTCCCTGCCTGAAAAGAATAATTGTAAGCGGAACGAAAATGATAAGCGACACATCGTTTGTTACAAACATCGATGAAAAGAAAACCGAAAAGATAAGGAAAAGACTCATTGTAAACATGCTTTTAAGTCTTCCCGCAAAATTGATGAGCGGATTAAAGATGTGTTCCTTTTTAAAGCCCTCGAGAACGGAAAGCATCATAAAAAGTGTGGCAAGCGTCTTCCAGTCAATGTCCTTTATGAGCTTAACTGATGGCGGTGTAATGAAAAGCGAAACGAGTGCCGCAAAAAGCGACACCGAAAGCATAAGATCCTTTTTAAAAAGTTCCTTTATTCTTTGCATCTGAAAATACCCTCTACAATTGAAAAAGCGAATTGCCGGGCAATCCGCTATCTCTAATATGGACCTGAGGGGAGTCGAACCCCTGTCCGAAAACCAATTCCTCGTACTTCTACTATCATATTCTGCCGGATTTAATTCATATTCCAACTATGTGACAGACGCCATTATTGAAATACTAGCTTCATGATACAACTACATACTCAAAGCTTTGTATATAGCGTTGTCTGTTTTGATGATGCCGCTGGTCCTCCGAACAGATACAGAGGGGCGACAAGCTGCACTTAGGCAGCTACTGCTTCGAATGAATCGTTAGCGTTTATATTTAAGTTTGGATGTTGACGCAATGCCTTGCGGATAGCTTCTCCGGATGCATGATCCCCGTCGAAACCGGTACAAGCCCAGATATATTTATATTATACGACATGTAGGACAGAAACGCTATATGCTTGCATATAAGCGTTTATTGTACTGCATGGCGTGCAATACGAGTTATGAGTGGCTGTGCCACGAATACCGAGTAGTGCGGCTTCATGAGCAAGTAGTGCGAAGCACGGATTGCGAATGAGGCCTATATAAAAAGAACGTCTATAGAAGAGCATCCGCCGCTTGTGCTCGCACATAAGCGCAGCTGCTTGCATAAGCGATTTCGTGCATTGCACGAACGCTTTATGAACGTTTTGCTGAAATAATGTGTGGCTTTGCCACTTGTTTTGAATTGCCCATGTATGGGAGAAGTATTTGACAATGCCCCTCTCATGAGCAAGTAGTGCGCCCTGCGCACGGATTGCGAATGACGCAATGAATACTGTTTTGTGAATACCGCCTTAAACCCTAATATTCGCCGACTTAAACTCCCTCTCGAGCTCTCGTCTCTGAGTCTTCTTTGCGATATCCTCTCTCTTGTCATAGAGCTTCTTACCACGGCAAAGACCAATCTTTATCTTAACACGTGAGCCCTTAAAATAAACCTCGAGTGGAATAATCGTATACCCCTTCTCAGTGGTCTTTCCAAGAAGCTTATTAATCTCGCCCTTATGGAGCAAAAGCTTTCTCGTCCTAAGCGGATCCTTGTTGAAAATATTGCCCTTTTCATATGGATTGACATGCATTCCGTAGATGAAAAGCTCGCCCTTCTCGCCCCTGATAAAGGACTCCTTAATGGATGCGTGACCCATTCGGATTGACTTTACCTCAGTGCCGAAAAGCTCGATTCCCGCCTCATATACCTCATCAACAAAGTACTCGTGGTAAGCCTTTTTATTATTCGCTATTAACTTTATACTTTCTTTTGATCCGTTCATAAGAATAAAAAGCCCGAATTAATCAATCCGGGCCTTAAAGTTACTGATTATTTCATAAGGATGTTAAGTACGATTGCAAGAACCATGAAAAGGATTGCACCATACTTTGTGAACTTCTGGAGTGCTCCCTCCATTGTACGACCCTTCATCTTTCCGAAATAAGAATCTGCCATACCGCTGATTGAACCGAGTCCCTGTGTTCTGCCTTCCTGCATAAGAATGATTGCAGCAAGAAGAATTCCAAGAATTACATATACTATTGATAAAAATATAGCCATTTTTAATATTACCTCTCAAAATATTTAACAAGCCTTATGAATATATCACAAAAAACATGTTAAAGTCAATAGACAGTTTATGCACGAAGCTCGGCACCGATTGAAGCAAGGCCGTTGAGAATCTTCTTCATAACAGCATTTACATCATCGTCGGTAAGTGTCTTGTCGGAAGCCCTGAAGGCAAGTGAATAAGCCATTGACTTATGTCCCTTCTCAACCTGCTCACCCTCGTAGATATCAAAGAGCTTAATGCTCTCAAGAAGCTTTCCACCCCTCTGCTTTAAGATCTTCTCAATGTCTCCCGCAAGAACGCTCTTCGGAACTACCATTGCAATGTCTCTTGTAACTGCCGGGAATCTGGCGATTCCTGTGTACTTTCTGTCGAAGTCAGCAAACTCGAGAAGTGCCGGTACGTCGAGAACTGCAATGTAAACCCTTGCATTCTCCTTGAAGCCGTAGTTAACGCAAACATCAGGATGAATCTCGCCGAGATATCCTACTGTCTTACCCTCGTAAACTACCTCTGCCTTGCGGCCCGGATGTAAGTAAGGTCTCTCGCATACAGGATTAAATTCAGCATCCTTTCTGAGTCCAAGCTGCATAAGTGACTCAATTACAACACCCTTCATTGAGTAGAAGTCAACATCGCTTCCGTAAGCACAAAGGCTAAGCTGCTCTCTCTCATCAGGAAGCTCTGTAAGAGGAAGACTCTTTGGAAGATAGATGTTTGAAAGATCGTAAAGCTTGCAGGATGCAGCCCTGTGGTTATAGTTGAATGCAACTGCATTAAGGATTGCATTAACAGGCTGTGTTCTCATTACTGAGAAGTCCTCACCGAGAGGATTTGAGATAACAACTGTCTTTCTTAAATCACTGTCAGTAGGAATCAGAAGCTTGTCGAATACCTTCGGGCTCTCGAATGCATAAGTCA
>JAUNDA010000010.1 GCA_030526295.1 Eubacteriales bacterium | reverse complement strand
TCAATTTCCCTGTGCCTGTTGATGGCGAGGAAGTGAAAGAACTTCCCTTGGAAACTGAAACAACCGTGGAGACGGTAGCACTTCTAAGCAGGAAATAATTTGACTACAGCTTTGACATAAGTTAGCTAGTGTCATGCAAATGACGGTAGATGATTTTTGATTCTTTTGTGAAAGGAGAGCAAAATGGAAGATAATAAGAAATTACCGAACAAAGAAGCTACTGAACTTAATGATTCTGATCTTGCTGCGGTAAACGGCGGAATCGGAAGACCTACTTTTGTTCAGGGTGGTATTCCCAGCCGCGTAAAGAACGAATCATTAAACATTGGTTCAATGACAGATGCTGAAATGTTTGAGGTGTTCGAATACCTTAATGGTAATAATGAATAATAGCCTTTAGGCTGTTTGTAAATATGGAATACGTAGTAAGAAATAATTGTGAAATAAAGAACTATGGTTTGGCGGCAGATTATGGTGTTAAGAAGGCAAAGGTAGTAAAGGGGTTTCACGGCACTATCCCTGGCTATAAGCCGACACCGCTTGTATGTCTTGAACATCTGGCAGAAACTCTCGGCATTTCGAAGCTTTATGTTAAGGATGAAAGCAAACGCTTTACAGAAAATGCCTTCAAGGTGCTCGGTGGAAGCTTCGCACTTGCGATGTATTTGTCAAAGCTGATTAATCCAGACTGTGAGAAGCCTTATGCGTTAGACTATTTAAAGAAAGCAAAGGAGGAGGGAATTCTTCCAGAACTTACATTTATCACGACAACTGACGGAAACCACGGACGAGGCGTTGCATGGGCGTCAAGGGAGCTTGGCCATAAGTGTGTTGTATATATGCCAAAGGGAACTGCTTTGGAAAGGCTTAATAACATTCTGGCTCTTGGGGCAGATGCTTCCATAACGGATTTATCCTATGACGATGCAGTGCGCCTTGCAACGGAAAATGCCCGTAAAAACGGATGGGTACTTGTTCAGGATACCTCATTTGAAAACTATGAGGACATTCCGAAAACGATAATGCAGGGATATACAACATTTGCACTTGAGATTACCGAGCAGTTAAATGGTGTTATTCCCACACATGTATTCCTTCAGGCAGGAGTAGGCTCAATGGCTGGAGCTATTACCGGCTTCCTCGCAGACTTTTACAGGGAAAACTGTCCGAAGATAGTAATAGTAGAGCCGCTTAAGGCAGACTGTATCTATAAGACTGCAAAGGCAGATGACGGAAGGCTTCATTTCTATACCGATACAATGGATACAATGATGGCTGGACTGGCATGCGGAGAGCCGTGTGAGCTTGGCTGGAAGCAGCTAAATAACTTCGCTTATGCCTTCTTCTCAGTGGAAGAGGATGTTACGGTAAAGGGAATGCAGAGGCTCGGAAGGCCTGTGGGGGATGATGAAAGAATCATTTCCGGTGAGAGCGGAGCCGTTACAACGGGACTTGTAATTGAGCTTATGACAAATCCTGATTTGGAGGATGTGAGAAAAGACCTTCAGCTTGATGAAGAATCGGTTGTTGTCTGTATATCCACAGAAGGTGCGACCGATTCCAAAAACTATGAAAGAATTCTAAAACTCGCAGAATAATCAGATAAATAAGGCGAAAAAAACGTGTATACTGGCAGGTAAACTGTCGGCATACACGGTTTTTTTATTTTCCAAGCTCTTTGTTTTTTCTGTAGGCTGCAAGTACGCAGTCCATTACGGCACCCCTGAAGCCCTTTTCCTCAAGGACGTTAACGCCCTCGATTGTGCTTCCGCCTGGTGAGCATACGGCATCCTTAAGCTCGCCCGGATGCTTATGGGTGTTAAGGTAGATCTCCGCAGCACCTGACATGGTCATTGCCGCATACTGAAGTGCCTTATCCCTTGGCAGTCCGCAGGCAACGCCTCCGTCGGCCAGGGCTTCAAGCATAATGTAGCAGTATGCAGGCCCGCTTCCTGAAAGTGCACTAGCCCCGTCCATTAATTTCTCGGGTAGTTCATCAAGCAGTCCGCATGGGCGCATATCCTGAAACCATGTGTTTAACATTTCTTCAGTCACAAGCTCGTTTTTACAGTATGGAATTACGCCCTTTCCAACCGATGTCGGTGTGTTTGGCATAATTCTGATAACAGGAAGTTTTTCTCCGACAAATTCCTCGATCTTTTTTATCTCAAGTCCCGCAGCCATTGTGATAAGAAGAGGCTTATACTCTGCAAGCAGTTCCTTAACAGGGGTAAGCACATCCTTCATCATCTGTGGCTTTACGGCAAGGAAAACTGCGTTACAGCTTTCCATGATGGAAGCTGTGTCCGTGTATGAGATTCCAAGCTCCTCTGCAAAGCCCTTTGCTTTTCCTGAACGGTCTGTTACATATATGTCCTTTGTCCTGAGGCTCATGGCTTTTGCAATTGCACCGCCCATGTTTCCGCATCCTAAAAATCCGTATTTCATTATCTTATGTGTCCGTTTCCGTGAATGATATATCTGTAGGTTGTAAGCTCCTTAAGTCCCATAGGGCCTCTTGCGTGAAGCTTTTGTGTGGAAATGCCCATCTCACAGCCAAGACCGAACTCACCGCCGTCAGTAAATCTTGTTGATGCATTTACATAGATAGCCGCACTGTCAATGTTTCCGGTGAAATATTCCTCAGCTTTCCTGTCGGTGGTGACGATAGCCTCGCTGTGTCCTGTTGAATGTGCCGAAATATGCTCAAATGCTTCCTTTACATCCTCAACGCATTTTACTGCAAGGATGTAATCGAGGAATTCTGTATCGAAATCATTTTCTCCTGCAGGCTTACCGCCAATGTATTTGGAAGCCTCACTATCGAGCCTAAGTTCAACCCTGTCACCGATTCTCTCCTTTAACTTTGGAAGGAACTCAGCTGCAATTGCCTTATCTACAAGCAGTACCTCCTCGGCGTTACATACGCTTGGACGGCTTGTCTTGGCATTTTCGATAATGTTTAATGCCATTTCCTGGTCTGCTGTTTTTTCAACATACACATGGCATATGCCGGTTCCGGTTGCTATGCATGGAACTGTTGCATTGCGTACGCATGCGTTAATGAGTCCTGCACCGCCTCTTGGGATGAGGAGGTCCACATATCCGTTCGCCGTCATAAGGGCAGTTGCGCTGTCCCTCGATATATCCTGAACGAGATTAACAGCATCCTCAGTGATTCCAACCTTATTAAGTCCCTCTTTAAGAGCATTTACTATCGCATTTGCACTGTTAAAGGCTTCCTTTCCGCCTCTTAAAATGCACACGTTTCCACTTTTAAGTGCGAGTGCGGCGGCGTCGCTTGTTACATTTGGCCTGCTTTCATAGATGATTGCTATGACACCCATCGGGACACTGACCTTATCAATCTTAAGACCATCCTCCCTCGTATGGCTGTCAAGTAAAAGGCCTACGGGATCAGGAAGTTTTGCCACGTCTTTAATTCCCTTTGCCATACCCTCAATACGCTCGGGTGTAAGTCTTAACCTGTCGAGCATTACATCGGAGATTTTACCCTTTGCAGCCTCGAGGTCTCCCTCATTTGCCTTTAGTATTTCCGAAGTATTATCAATGAGGCTTTCCGCCATGGCGTTAAGTGCCTCGTTTTTCTTATCTTCACTAAGCCCTGAGACCTGCGACTTAGCGGCCTTAGCAGCCTTAAGCATGTTTATCATTTTTATTTCCTCACAAATCTTGTGCCTACATCCTGTCCGTCAACAATTTCATAGAGTGATTCGGGGTTATTGCCATTGGCAATTACCATTTCGCAGCCACAGTTTAAGCAAATTTCTGCGGCTCTTAGCTTTGTTACCATGCCGCCTGTTCCCTGCGTTGTGCTGCTTACGCCTGCAAGCTTCTTTATGTCGTCATCCACACAGTTTACAACCGGAATGAGAACTGCGTCCGGGTTTGAATGAGGATCTGCAGTATAGAGCCCGTCGATATCCGAAAGAAGGATAAGAAGCTCTGCATCTATGCTTTCAGCTACCCTTGCTGCAAGAGTGTCATTGTCGCCGATAACAATTTCCTCGGTTGCCACTGTGTCATTTTCATTTATGACAGGGAGAACTCCGAGCTCGAGAAGCCTTGTAAGCGTGTTTGTGAAATTGGTATGGCGTGTCTCATTGGTGAGATTATCTGCAGTTATGAGAAGCTGTGCCACAGTGTGGTGGTATTCGCTGAAAAGCTTGTCGTAGATATACATAAGCTCACACTGTCCTACAGCTGCGGCAGCCTGCTTTCCTGGGATATCCTTTGGCTTTTCCCTAAGTCCC
The DNA here is from genome assembly GCA_030526295.1 of Eubacteriales bacterium. Lineage (GTDB taxonomy): Bacteria > Bacillota > Clostridia > Lachnospirales > Lachnospiraceae > Avilachnospira. The sequence goes on along the minus strand of JAUNDA010000010.1, from coordinate 38,174 downwards.
AGCTTTCCTACACCCATTCCGATGGCACCGGAGGATACAAGGATTACCTCATGGCCCGCATTCATGATGTCACTCATTGTTTTGCAAAGACTTTCAACGCGACGAATGTTTAACTGTCCTGTAGGATGTGCAAGTGTTGATGTTCCAATTTTAATTACGACTCTCATAATGGTACCCTTTCCTTAAGCTGAGTAACATAATACTTTGATTTTTAGGCTACGCTAACACTTTTTAAGTTCTTTGTCAATTGACATTTGGGGTTATCGGTGTAATCATTACCATGTAAACCGTTGGTTGATTTTTGTTCAAGGGGATGAAATGCTCTTTTTACGGGAAAAACTCAGGTAAACCAACGGTCGGTTGATATTTCTGTACCCTTAAGCATAATGGAGACAGAAACACGGAGGAAATATGGACAGGGAAGAATTTGGTGCTTTTATAAGCAGTATGCGAAAGGAAAAAAACTTAACACAAAAGGAACTCGCGGATAAGCTGCTTATTTCCGATAAAGCTGTTAGCAAGTGGGAGAGAGGCTTAAGTTACCCTGACATCACGATGCTTGAACCCCTTAGTGGTATTCTCGGTGTTTCGATTTCTGAACTTGTACTAGGAAGGAGAAACGAAATGGAAGCCGAAAAGGATTATGGTGAAGTGGTTAAGCAGGCCATGGACATTGGAAATGAACAGCGCTGTGAACTTGAGAAGAAGCTCAGAAACTCGAGGATTATGGTATTTGTGCTGTTAATGGTAGCGGTGGTGCTTGAGACGGTGCTTTTATTTATGACAGGAGTTGACATGGAAAAGGCATCGCTTCACTACTGGACTGTGGAGGGAATTACGGTATTTTTTGGAATATATTATTGGATAGCCGCAAAGGAAAAAATACCAACCTATTACGATGAACATAAGATATCGTGTTACTCGGACGGGTTCATGAATATGAATTTTCCTGGAATTCATTTCAATAACACAAACTGGCCGCACATCCTTAAGGCAGTAAGGATATGGTGTGCTGCCGTGATGCTTTTATATCCTGTGCTTACATGGATAATCGATAAGTTCCCTCTAAATGGTCTTATTTTCCTGCCGGTAATATTTGCGGTGGTATTTTCAATGATTATTCCTGTTTACTACTGTGGTAAAAAATATGAATAATCCAAAAAATATTCGAATACGAACGAAATAAATATATATAAATGCATGCAAATGTGTTGTGATATAAAAATATCATATATATTGCATGCTTTTTTTATGGTATAATTAATGCATATTTCTGAAACTAATGTTACAAATCCGATAGCCTGCATAATTACATCACCGGGATTTGGGTCTTTTTGAAAGGAAACCAAAGTGAACAAACGAGATGATTATTGGGATTTTTTAAAAGGTCTTGGCATATTTACGGTCTTTTATGCACACACGATTGGCGGATGGAATTACATAGACTGGGGCTATTATATTGCCCCGGATTCTCTCAATTATTCAATCTGGCTGTTCTTTAAGTGTGTCTTTGCGGCTGCCATTCCGGTGTTCTTTTTCATTTCCGGATACTTTACACCAGTAAAGATTGAATCGGCAGGTGAATATTACAAAAAGAGGGGATTAAGAATCATCATTCCGTTCTTTGTCTGGTCGGGTATATATTCCCTGGTCAATCTCTTCATCTACAAGCAGGATGTCACACTCCTGTCATTTATTCTCGGTACTAACGGAATTCAGCTTTATTTCCTTGCGGCAATGATCCAGCTCATGCTGCTCACACCTATGCTCACTGCGGCGAAGAATAAGAAGCTGATGCTCATTATATGTGTGCTCATAACACTTATTAATGACATTCTTCATCTCAGGTACTGGATAGTCAATAATAGCATTCCAAACAATGAGATGATTCTCTTTACATGCTTTATCGCCTACTATTATCTGGGAATCTATTTTAAGGCAAATGTAGATGTATCAAGGCTTAACTGCAGGAGAATGAGGATAATCTCAGCGGTTCTTGTCGCTCTTGTCTTTGCGGCATTTACAGTCAGCGCATTTTACCTGAATTTCCTTACAGACAGTACGAATGTGGCGATAAGCTATAACAATCCGCTAAACCTCTTTTATTCCATTGCACTTATTCTTTTCATCATGTCCTTTAAGGATTTATATAAGAGTAATGCCTTTAATGATAGGGTTGCATGGGTTGGAAAAATGTCGATGGAATTCTTTACTGTACATTGGATCTTTATGAACCCGATAAAGACCTGGGCACAGAGGGTTCTTATGGGCTCATATTACTGGTCAAGCCATTTTGTTATAAGTGCGATTACCTTTGTGCTTTGCCTTGTATACATTTGGATAAGAGACCGTATGCTGACAGCGGCAAATAGAAATAAATGATTTTCATATAGAAGTTCAAGGGTGACAATCAAAAAGTGATGGACTGCAAAAGCAGTTCCTGAGTAAAAGTTATGATAAACATAAAAGAACTAACAGTAAAAGAAATCTCCCAGATGCTTGATAACGGGGAAACGACTCCCGAGGAGCTTGTTGAGGCTTGTATTGAAGCTACGGAAACGTTTAACCCGTCAGTTAATGCCTATATTACCTTCTGTCCGGAGGAGGCGAGGAGACAGGCCGCAATTGAGGGAGAGTATATAAGAAAGCACGGAAGAAAAAGCAGGGTACACGGCATACCGTTTGCGGTAAAGGACCTGATGTTTGTTAAGGGAGTTACATGCACTGCTGGCTCTGAGCAGATGAGGGACTTTGTTCCTGACTTTGATACGACTTCAGTACGAAGGCTTAAGGAAGCAGGTGCCATATTTATGGGTAAGACGAATACCCAGGAATGGGGCTGCGGGCCTACGGGAGACAGGTCGTTTTTTGGACCTGCAAGAAATCCCTATAATACGGAACTTATCACAGGTGGCAGCAGCAGCGGAAGCGCAGCGGCAGTTGCAGCCGGGATGGTTCCGATGGCGCTTGGCACGGATGCCGGCGGCTCAATCAGGATACCGGCTTCACTTTGCGGTATCGCGGGATTTAAGACAAGTAACGGAGTGATTAAGGAGGACGGACAGCTAAGGGGAAGCCTTAACCTTGGTGTTTCAGGTCCCATGGCAAAGACAGCTGGGGATATGGCTATAATGATGGACATTATCTCGGGCGGCGACAGGCATTTTGTTAAGACACTTGATAATGAAAATACGTTAAAGGGAAAACGCTTTGTAATCCCAAGGGGCTTTTTTGACAACAGCATTATTGAAGGCGTTAAGAAAGTATTTGACGAGGTGATCGGAAAAATCAGTGCAGCAGGTGCTGTAATTGATTATGCCGACATCTCATGGTTTGACGAGATAGCAGCATTTTCATCTGCTATTACCTTCCCTGAGATTGCATATCTTCACAGAGAGAGGCTTAAGGAAAAGCCTGATGCTTATACACCGTATATCAGGGAACGCATAGAAAAGGGATTTACATACAGCGCAACAGAGTACATTGCTGCAATGGAAAAAAGACGTGAAGCAATCCTAAGATGGGAGGAATTAATGTCTGATAAGGATGCGTTAATTATGCCCACAACACCCGTTACAGCATATCCTTTATTTACTAAAGAGGTTGAAATCTGTGGCATGATGGAGGACGGGGCAACAATGCTTGTAAGGCATACAAGGGCGGCAAACGTGCTGGGCTGTCCGGCGGTTTCTGTTAATGCGGGATTTTCGGAAGGACTTCCTGTTGGCGTGATGCTTATGGGAAAGACAGGTAGTGATGCAATGCTGCTTTCACTTGGAAGTCTTATCGAGAAGATGTAAATTTGGAGTTTTGGTTAAGTATGAAGATAGTTATTATCCACGGACAGGGCCATGAGGGAAGCACCTGCATGGTGGCAAGGCAGGTTGCCGGTAAATTAATGAGTAAGGTAAAGGAGGAAAGCGAACTTAAGGAGTTCTTTCTTCCAAGGGATTTTAATGAGCCGTGCAGGGGCTGCATGACATGCTTTACGCATGATCTTAGCAGGTGTCCGCATTTTGAAAAACTAAGGCCTCTTTCAGATGCCATGCTCTGGGCCGATGTAATAATCATGGAAAGCCCCGTATATGTCTACCATGCAACTGGACAGATGATGAGCTTCCTCGACCATTTTGGAACATGGTGGATTGTACACCGCCCAAGACCTGAAATGACTAATAAGCAGGCGGTTGCAATCAGTACTGCTGCAGGCGGTGGAATGGGCTCAACCTGCAAGGACATGGCGGACAGCCTGGAGATGTGGGGCGTAGGTAAGGTATACCGCCTCGGAATAGGAGTGCAGGCAACAAAGCCGTCCGAGATTCCTGAAGGAATACAAAAGAAAATCGAAAAGAAAACAGATATCCTTTCAGAAAAGCTTTTTAATGGCTATGGCAAAAAGCGTATGAACCTAAGGGCTAAGAAATGGTTCTATATACTTAGAATGATGCATAAGGCCTTCGCACCGTCGGAGCCTGACCACGGATACTGGGAAAGACAGGGCTGGCACGCAGACAAAAGGCCATGGAAGGACTAAAGCCTAAGGGCTATTTACCCTAAAACAGCATCAATGGCTTTTAAGGCTGTGGGGAGCCTAAAATAAAAGACTGATAAATAATAAGAGGAGTAACAGAAATGCTAAGACCTTATGAGAGATTACTTAAATATGTTACCTATGACACACAGTCGATGGAGGATTCGGATACATTTCCGTCAACTAAGAAGCAGTGGGATTTATTAAAGGAGCTTCGTGAAGAGCTTATTGCAATCGGAGCCAGAAACGTGGAGCTTGACGAAAACGGCTATCTTTATGCCACGGTTCCGGCTTCAAAGGGAAATGAGGATAAGCCGGTGCTTGCATTCCTTGCACATGTGGATACGGCGCCTGATGCATCGGGAACAAATGTGAGACCAAGAGTAATAGAGAACTATGACGGCGGGGACATAAGGCTTAATGAAAACACTGTAACACGCGTGGAACTCTTCCCTGAACTTAAGAAATATGTGGGAAAGACACTTGTCGTTACAGACGGTACGACGCTTCTTGGTGCAGATGACAAGGCGGGTGTAGCTGAAATCATGTGCATGGCGGAAAGACTGATTAATGAACCTTCAATTCCACATCCTGAAATAAGGGTGATTTTTTCACCTGATGAAGAAATCGGAATGGGTATGGCGAAAATCAACACGGAAAAGGTCGGTGCGTCGTTTGCCTTCACCGTTGACGGTGGGCCGTGCGGGGAATTTAATTTTGAGACCTTCAACGCGGACGCGGCACGTGTTACCATTAATGGAGTCAGCGTTCATCCGGGATATGCCTACGGCATAATGAAGAATGCCTCACTTATTGCAATGGAATTTAATGCGCTTTTGCCAACTCGTGAGGTGCCGGCAGCTACATTTAGCCGTTACGGCTTCTATCATCTTACGGAAATGAAGGGCTCGGTAGAGAAGGCTGAACTTAAATATATACTTAGGGATCATGACCCGTCGAAGCTAAACATGCGCGGTGAGATGGTGAAGAAGGCAGCAGGGTATCTTAATGAAAAATACGGAGAGGGAACTGTAACCGTCGAGATAAGCCACACCTACAGAAATATGGCGGAGGTGCTTATACCGGACCATGAAGATAAGCTCGAAATGGTGAGGGAGGCACACAGGGAGCTTGGCATTAAGCTTATGGAGCTTCCTGTAAGAGGCGGTACGGATGGCTCTGCATTGTCATTCATGGGTATTCCGTGTCCTAATCTCGGAACCGGTGGGCATGCATGCCATGGCGTGAATGAGTTCATCTGCGCAGAGAGCATGGACCAGGTGACGGAGCTGCTTTTGCATATCTGTGGGAAGTTTACAGATGTATAATATTCCTATAGGTTATGGAAGGGATAACCAAAAAGTGCATATATAGAAAAATTAAGCCAAAAATTGTACAAATTTTCGTGTATAAATTGACATTTGCATTTTCGGGTGTTAAAACTGTCACATAACAAACTTTTGGAGCAAACAATGTTTAATTTCAACATCGTTAACATTATTATTTCAGCTATTATCGCTGTTATCGGACTAATTATTAAGAACGAGAACAGTGCATTTGTCGTATGCTGAAACACGGTGGGTGAAAAAAGGTGTTTATTCGAGGGCTGCGGCAGGTGCTGCGGTCCTTTTTAATGCTTAAGGACATTAACGATTCATAACAAAAGGTTACTTAAGAAATAATAGTGAGGCAGGAGGTTATCATGGCAAACAAAGGAGAAGACAAGCTATTAGAAGTCGGTCAGCGTATAAGGGAGATGCGAGCAATATGTGGCTACAGCATCGCCGAGATGGCAGAGAAGACCGAGGTTTCCCAGGAACAGTACTTAAAGTATGAGAAGGGACAGCTCGATTTCCCATTTACATTCATTCATAAATGCGCACAGACTTTTGATATCGGTATTTCTGATCTTCTTGAAGGTCGTTCGGCAATGCTTAAGTCCTATACCGTTACACGTAAGGGACAGGGTCAGGAAACAGCAAAGGAAGACGGCATCGAGATTATCAACATGGCTCCGATGTTCAGAAAGAAGCTTGCTGAGCCCTACTATGTACATTATGAGTATGATGAGAAGCTTCAGGACAAGCCAATCCATACAACAACACACTCAGGACAGGAGTTTGACTATGTAATAAGCGGTAAGCTTAAGGTACAGGTTGGTGACAACTGGGAATGCCTTGAGCCAGGCGACAGCATCTTCTACAACTCTTCAACACCACACGGTATGATCGCCGTTGACGGAGAGGACTGTCACTTTATCGCAGTCGTTCTTCCGGGTGAGGACCAGAAGGAGGATCTTATCCGTGAGACACTCATCCCGAAGGCAAAGCAGGTTAAGAAGGCATATGTTTCAGATAAGTATGTAACCTGTGACGAGGATGAGAACGGAGTTCTTAAGAAGCTTAACTTCAAGAACCTCGACAAGTTCAACTTCGCATTCGATATCGTGGATGAAATCGCAAGAAAGAGCCCTGATAAGCTCGCTATGGTTCATCTTACAGCTGAGAAGGCTGAGAGACGCTTTACATTCAGGGATATCAAGCGTGCTTCAAACCAGACAGCAAACTATTTCCAGGCACTTGGAATCAAGAAGGGCGACAAGGTTATGCTCGTCTTAAGAAGACAGTACGAGTTCTGGTATTCAATCCTTGCATGCCACAAGATCGGTGCTATCGCAATCCCGGCTACAGACCAGCTGATTGCACATGACTATGAGTACCGTTTCCAGAAGGCCGGAGTTAAGGCAATCGTCTGCACAGGCTATGGAGATGCAACACACCAGGTTGACCTCGCACAGAAGACATGTCCGAGTCTTACACTCAAGATAAGCGTAGGCGGAGAGAGAAGGGACGGATGGCACTGCTTCGATGAGGAATTCCCGATGTACAGTGCACACTTCTACCGTTCAGATGAGACACCATGCGGAAATGACACAATGATCGCATTCTTCTCATCGGGAACAACAGGTTATCCGAAGCTTGTAAAGCACAGCTACCTGTATGCACTCGGCCACTACATGACAGCAAAGTACTGGCACGGAGTTCTCGACGACGGACTTCACTTCACAATCTCAGACACAGGCTGGGGCAAATCACTCTGGGGCAAGCTCTACGGCCAGTGGCTCTGTGAGGCAGCAGTATTCGTTTATGACTTTGAAAGATTCTCTGCATCGGATATCCTTCCGCTCTTTGCAAAGTATCACATCACATCCTTCTGTGCACCGCCAACAATGCTCAGAATGATGGTTAAGGAGGACATCTCCAAATATGACCTTTCATCGGTTGTTCATATGACAACAGCAGGTGAGGCACTTAACCCTGAGGTTTACCGCCAGTTTGAAAAGGCTACGGGACTTCGTATCAAGGAAGGCTTCGGCCAGACTGAGGGCACACTCATGATCGGTAACCTTCTCGGTGAGCCACATAAGATCGGTTCAATGGGTAAGGCAACGCCTCTTTACGACATCCACGTTCTTAAGGCCGATGGAGAAGAGGCCGAGATCGGTGAGTCAGGTGAGATCTGTGTCAAGACATCAGAGACAGTACCTCCGGGACTTTTCCAGGGCTACTACGACGACGAGGAGAAGACAGCAGAGGTTTGGCACGATGGCTTCTACCATACAGGCGATGTCGCTTACCAGGATGAGGACGGCTTCTTATGGTATGTCGGACGTGCAGATGACGTTATCAAGTCTTCAGGATACCGTATCGGACCGTTCGAGATCGAGTCAGTTATCATGGAGCTTCCATACGTTCTTGAGTGTGGCGTAAGTGCTGCACCGGACGAGGTAAGAGGTCAGGTTGTAAAGGCAAGCATCGTTCTCACAAAGGGTACAGAGCCGACAGAGGAGCTCAAGAAGGAAATCCAGAACTATGTAAAGACACATACGGCTCCTTACAAGTATCCGAGAATAGTTGTATTCCGCGATTCACTTCCAAAGTCAATAAGCGGAAAGATTCAGAGAAACAAGCTCTGATTGGAGAATTAAATGAAGATTACATGTATACAGATGGATATGATCTTCGAAAAGCCGGATGAGAATTTTGAAAAGGCTGAATGCCTTATCAGAAAAGCGGCTTCAGAAGGACCGGATGTAATTGTTCTTCCGGAAACATGGAACACGGGTTTTTATCCGCATGGTGACATTGCATCGCTTGCGGATGAAAACGGTGAACGTGTCTGTGAGATGGCTGGAAGACTCGCAAAGGAGTTAAAGGTAAATATAATCGCGGGAAGCGTGACAGAAAAAAGGGGCAGTGACATTTATAACACTGCCCACGTTTTCAACCGTGAGGGAAAGGAAATTGCGTCTTATGACAAGACGCATCTTTTCAGTCCTATGGGAGAGCATGAAAGCTATCAGAAGGGCGACAGAAAATGCATGTTTACACTTGATGGTGTAAAATGTGCACTCATCATCTGCTATGATGTACGTTTCCCGGAGCTTACACGCTCAATGACCGTGGAGGGAGTGGATGTCCTCTTTAACGTGGCTCAGTGGCCAAAGGTAAGAATGGAACATTACCATACATTATTAAAGGCAAGGGCCATTGAAAACCAGATGTTTACCGTGGGCTGCAACTCATGTGGCAGCGCAGGAGAGACTGTTTACGGCGGCGGTTCGGTGATATTCGATCCGTGGGGCAGGGAGCTTATCTGCGCCGGAGAGCATGAGGAAAGCATAAGCGCCGACTGTGACATGTCAATAATCAAGGGTATACGTGAATCGATAAATGTATTCAGGGACAGACGCCCCGAGATGTACATATAAATCAGTAACAACATTTTTTATATATAGGAGAGAAAAATTATGAAGTACGAATTTCCTGTAACAAGAACAACAAACCCGAAGGAAAGACCTGCAGACGAAAGTACAATGGGCTTTGCACGTTATTTCACAGACCATATGTTCGTTATGGACTATGATGAGGGCCAGGGCTGGCATGACGGAAGAATCGTTCCACATGCACCAATCATGATCGAGCCTGCTTCATGTGTTCTTCACTATGCCCAGATGATGTTCGAGGGTATGAAGGCATACCGCAGGGCTGATGGAGAAATCCTTCTTTTCCGTCCTGACATGAACGAGGCAAGAATGAAGAGAACAAATGAGCGTATGTGCATTCCGGAGCTTCCAGACGGACTTCTCGTTGAGGCTGTTAAGGCACTTATCAGTGTTGATGCAGACTGGGTTCCAAAGGCTCCAAATACAGCACTTTACATCCGTCCATTCATCTTCGGTGATGAGGTTTCATTCTCAGTTCTTCCTGCAAAGCATTACCGCTTCATGATTATCTTAAGCCCGACAGGTTCATACTATGCAGCAAATGACACAGGACTTCACACAACACGTATCTATGTTCAGGATGAGTACATCCGTGCAGCAAAGGGCGGCACTGGCTTCGCTAAGTGCGGCGGAAACTACGGCGGCGGAATGAGAGCTTCAAAGGAAGCCATCAAGTGGAACTGTAAGGACGTTTTATGGCTTGATGCAGCTGAGCATAAGTATGTTGAGGAAATCGGTACATCAAATGCATTCTTCAAGATTAACGGTGAGGTAATCACAGCTCCTCTTACAAGCGGCACAATCCTTCCGGGAATCACAAGAAATTCAGTAATCCAGATGCTCACAAAGTGGGGCGTTCCGGTATCAGAGAGAAAGCTTTCAATCGATGAGGTTATGGAGGCATCAAAGGACGGAAGCCTTGAGGAAATCTTCGCAAGTGGAACAGCAGCTGTTATTTCACCAATCGGATGCCTTTGCGTAAAGGGTACAGACTACGTTGTTGCAAACGGCGAGGTAGGACCTCTTGCACAGAAGCTCTATGACAACCTTTACGGCATGCAGACCGGTAAGGTAGAAGACTTCATGGGCGGATGGGTATTCGAGACAGGTATTAAGGTAGACTGATGAAAAGAATCGCATTATTCGCAGGCCACTACGGCAGCGGAAAAACGAATATTGCAGTAAATTATGCCTTCCGTCTTCGTGATGAGGGCAAAAGGGTGATTGTTGCGGACCTCGACATTGTAAATCCGTACTTCAGAACAAAGGACAGCAAAGAGGATTTTGAAAGGGCTGGCATCGAATTCATTTCATCTGCCTATGCCAATTCAAATGTCGACCTTCCGGCACTTCCTGCTGAAATCTACAGGAGCGTGGAGGACAAATCCTGCTATTCCTGTATTGATATCGGGGGAGACGACAGGGGTGCTTTGGCACTCGGACGTCTTATCCCGTATCTAAAGGAGGAGGACAATTACGAGAAGTTCTTTGTTGTCAATTTCTTCAGACCCTTAACGCGTGACGCAAAAGCGGCACTTGAGGTAATGAAGGAAATAGAGGCAGCAGACCACCTTCAGTTTACTGCAATAATCAATAATTCGAACCTTGGTGAGGAAACAGAGGCGCAGGATATAGCGGACAGTGTGAAAAAGGTTCGCGAGCTTGAAAAATTAAGCGGACTTCCCTGTGTTATGACCACCGTGGAGGAGAGGCTTGCGGATAAGGTGAAGGAACTCGTTCCGGAGGAAAACATCTTCGGACTAAGGCTTCAGTTTAAGTATTTTGCAGAGGTAAATAAAAATGGCTAAAGTAAGTTTTAATACCGATATGTGCAAGGGCTGCGGACTTTGTGTATCAGCCTGCCCAAAGCACATCATCGTTTTATCCGACACCCTTAACAAGAAGGGCTACAGTGCGGCAACGGTAAATGATATGGAGGCATGTGTTGGATGTGCATCCTGCGCACTCATGTGCCCTGACTGCATTATTACGGTAGAGAGGTAAGATATGGCTGAGAAGGTTTTAATGAAAGGTAATGAGGCAATCGCGGAAGCGGCTATCAAGGCCGGATGCAGACATTATTTCGGCTACCCGATTACCCCGCAGACAGAAATTGCTGCCTATATGGCTAAGCGCATGCCGAAGATCGGTGGCTGCTTCCTTCAGGCAGAAAGTGAAATTGCCGCAATCAATATGATTTACGGATGCTCGGCAGCAGGAAAGAGATGTATGACATCATCATCCTCACCGGGAATCTCATTAAAGGGAGAGGGCATCTCATACCTTGCAGGAAGTGATCTTCCGGCAGTTATCGTAAATGTACAGAGAGGCGGCCCTGGACTTGGTGGAATCCAGCCATCACAGTCAGACTATTTCCAGGCTACACGTGGCGGCGGACATGGTGACTACCACCTTATCGTTCTCGCTCCTGCAACAGTTCAGGAAATGGCAGACATGACAGGTCTTGCATTCGATCTTTCTGACAAGTACCGCATTCCTGCAATGATTCTTGCAGATGGTACAATCGGTCAGATGATGGAGCCTGTTGCAATGCCTGAGACAGAGCCAACACAGTATGAAAAGCCATATGCTCTTACAGGTAAGGGTAACAGGGATCATCATAATGTAATCACATCGCTTTCACTGGCTCCTGAAGAGCTTGAGCAGTGGAACGTTTCAAGATATGAGCGTTATGCAGTAGTAGAGGCAAACGAGGCAAGATGCGAGGAATTCATGATGGAGGATGCTGAGATTTGCGTAGTTGCATTCGGTATCGCATCAAGGGTCTCAAGAAACGCAGTAAGAGCAGCAAGGGAAAAGGGCATCAAGGTAGGAATGATCAGACCGATTACCCTCTGGCCATTCCCGAAGGAGGCACTTAATAAGGCAGCCGATAAGTGCAAGGCATTCATCTCAGTTGAGCTTTCAATGGGTCAGATGATTGAGGATGTAAAGCTTTCAACAGAGTGCAGAAGACCTGTAAGCTTATGCTCGAGGGCTGGCGGAATGATTCCTTCACCTGAGGAGGTTCTTGCAGCAATTGAGGCAGCTAATGAACAGAACGGAGGTAACAGATAATGGCAGTTGTATTTGAAAAACCAAAGTCACTTCTCGATGCACCGCTTCATTACTGTCCCGGATGCACACATGGTATCATTCACAGACTTGTTGCAGAGGCAATTGACTCACTTGGTATCCAGGGAGAGACAATCGGTGTTGCACCTGTAGGCTGTGCAGTATTTGCTTATAACTATTTTGATGTTGACATGATTGAGGCTGCTCACGGTAGAGCTCCGGCAGTTGCAACTGGAATAAAGAGAGCCAACCCTTCAAAGGTTGTTTTCTCATACCAGGGTGACGGAGACCTTGCTTCAATCGGTATGGCTGAGACAGTTCATTCAGCAGCAAGAAATGAAAATATCACAATTATCTTCGTAAACAATGCCATTTACGGCATGACAGGCGGACAGATGGCTCCGACATCACTTCCGGGACAGGTTACACAGACCTCTCCATATGGAAGAGACACATCTCACTGCGGATGGCCTGTAAGGGTAAGTGAGCTTCTTGCTACACTTGAGGGCCCATGCTACATCGAGAGAGTTGCAGTTAACAATCCTGCAAACGTAAGAAAGGCAGGCAAGGCCATCAAAAAGGCATTTGAGAACCAGATCAACAAGAAGGGCTTCTCATTTGTAGAGGTTATCTCAGCATGTCCGACAAACTGGGGCATGACACCTGACAAGGCTCTTGAGTGGATTGACGAGGCTATGATTCCTTACTATCCGCTTGGCGTATATAAGGACAGAACAGCAGAGGAGGAGAAAGCATGAAAACAGCAAATATTCTGATTGCGGGCTTCGGCGGACAGGGTGCTCTTTTCGCAGGTAAGTTTCTTGCTTATTCCGCAATGCTTGAGGGAAGGGAATTAAGCTGGCTCCCGTCATATGGACCGGAGATGCGTGGCGGTACTGCAAACTGCAGCGTTATCATCTCTGACAGCCCGGTAGGAACTCCTATCGTAAGCCATCCCGATATCCTTATTGCAATGAACAAGCCGTCATTTGACAAATATGTACCTGAGTGTGTACCTGGTGCAAAGGTTATTTATGACAGCACACTTATTGATTCACCATGTGATCGTGACGACGTTGAGTTTATTCCGGTTCCTGCAACAGAGCTTGCAAGAGGCCTCAACATCGCATCACTTTCAAACATCATTCTTGTCGGAAAGATGTTAAAGGAGACAGGCGTAATCAATTATGAGAACGTTCCAACAGTCCTATCAAAGCTTATACCGGCAAAGAAGGCAGCGATGATTGAATTAAACCAGCTCGCTGTAAAAACAGGATATGAGTATTGATGGAGTAGTGAATATATGAGAAAAATTATTTTCAGTGATGTAACAATGAAAAACAGCGAAAAGGCAGGAAACGTATCCCTGTCTTTTCGTGAGAAAATTGAAGTGGCAAAGCTTCTTGACCGTCTTGGAGCAGATGTAATCGAAATCGAGGGCATTGAGAATGACCAGGCGGACGCACTTCGCATTAAGTCTATCTGCACGGCAGTAAATGGTTCAACACTTGCTGTTCCGGTTAAGCTCTCAAGGGAGAACCAGGATATGGTTCTTAATGCCGTAAAGTCAGCAAGAAAGGTACGCCTTCAGGTTGAGGTGCCTGTAAGTGTTGTTCAGATGGAGTATATCTACCACAAGAAACCGCAGGTAATCTTTGATGAGGTTAAGGAGGCTGTCAGCTACCTTAAGGGACAGAATGTAGAGGTTGAATTTGCGGCACTTGATGCTACACGTGCCGACAGGGAATTCTTAAGCTCAATCATGCAGGCTGCAATTGAGGCTGGTGCAAAAACTGTAACAGTAACAGACAATGCAGGAGTTATGCTTCCTGAGGAGTTTGGTGACTTCGTAAAGGGACTTTTCGAGGAGGTTCCCGGATTAAAGGATGTGGCATTTGCCGTTTCATGCACAAATGAGCTTTCAATGGCCGATGCATGTGCAGTTGCAGCAATTAAGAACGGTGCAAATGAGGTTAAGGCAGGTGCAGGAAGTGTAAACGCACCTTCACTTCGTAACCTTGCAAAGGTGCTCAGCCAGAGAGGTGATGCACTTGATGCATGCTCAAGCATAAGAAACGCAGAGCTTAACCGTGTTATGGATCAGATTAACAATATTCTGAGCACGGAAAAGAGTAGCGGCAGCCCGTTTGAATCTGGCGTTCGCGAGTATTCTGATACAGACGTATTAAGTGCTGATGACAGCATGGAATCACTTAAGAAGGCATGCGAGAAGCTTGGCTATGAGCTTTCAAGCGAGGACGTTATCAAGGTTTATGATGCCTTCAAGAAGATTGCCGCAAAGAAGGAAACAGTTGGATTAAAGGAGCTTGAGTCAATTGTCGCAGCAGAGGCAATGCAGGTTCCTGAGACCTATAAGCTTTCTGATTACATGATTTCAATCTCTGGTGAGCGCGAGGCACTTGCACACATTAAGATTGAAAAGGACGGAACAGTCATGGACGGCCTTTCACTTGGAGACGGACCTGTAGACGCATCATACCTTGCAATTGAAAAGGTAACAGGCTGCCACTATGAGCTTGATGATTTCCAGATTCAGGCTATTACAGAGGGCCGCGAGGCAATGGGTCAGACAATCGTAAGACTTCGCTCAAAGGGAAAGCTTTACTCAGGTAAGGGCATCTCAACAGACGTTGTTGGTTCTGCAATCCTTGCATACATGAACGCACTTAACAAGATTGTTTATGAGGAGGCTCTCTCATGAAGCTGTCCTTCTCAACACGTGCATGGCCCGCTCTTTCAATAAGGGAATGCATGAATATCGCATCGGAGATGGGATTTGACGGCGTTGAGCTTTTCAATGTTCAGAATGATGAGGCTGCATTCCAGCCGGGTGGGGCTCTCAACCGTTATTCCATTGCCGCAACAGCAAGGGAATTTGCTGAAAAGAAGGTTTCCGTATCATGTCTTGATACATCATACGATATCTCTTCCAATGAGCTTTCAGACGAGGTATTTAAGAAGCTTGTAAAAACAGCACATGACCTCAGGGTGCCATATGTTGCAGTAACAGCGATGACTGAAAATGAGGAGGCTGTTAAGGAATTCATCGGAAGAAGTGAGGAAATCCTTTCTTCAAATTCCGTTATTCTTCTTATCAAGACTGTTGGTATCTATTCCGATACTGCACGTCTTCGTGACCTTCTCGACAGCTTTGCAAGCGATCAGATTGCAGTAATGTGGAACATGCATTATCCGTTCCGCATGAATGGTGAGACACCGGCGGTAACAATCAAGAATCTTGGTGCATATGTAAAGCATGTACACCTGAGGGATTCGCTTGACGCCGAGGGACATGAGCTTATCGGTGAGGGAAGCCTTCCGATAGGTGAGATGATTGATGCTCTTTACTCTGTTGACTTTGACGGCTTTGTGTCACTTGAGTGGCATGCAGGCTGGGTTAACTTCCAAGAGGAGTATGAGATTATCTTCCCGCATTTCATCAACTACATGCATAGCTTCGAGGATACCAGGGGAAAGAAGAAGGTACTTTACCTTAACCACGATGGTACTGGAGAGTACATCTGGAAGAAGGACGAGCTTATTAACCTCACCTTCCCGCAGGTTCTCGACAGACTTGTAGAGGAATTCCCGGACCAGTACTGCTTTAAGTATACGACACTTGATTATACAAGAACCTACTCACAGTTCAGGGACGATGTCGACAATTTCGCAAGGGCACTCGTTTCAATGGGAGTTAAGGCAGGAAGCAAGGTTGCAATCTGGGCAACAAACGTTCCTGAGTGGTTCATTACATTCTGGGCTACCACAAAGATCGGTGCAGTTCTTGTTACTGTAAATACAGCGTATAAGATTAACGAGGCAGAGTATCTTCTCAGACAGTCTGACACACATACACTCGTAATGATCGAGAGTGCGCTTGATTCGAACTATTCAGACATTATTTCGGAAATCTGTCCTGAGCTTGAGAATACTGTTCCGGGACAGCCGCTTCATTCAAAGCGCCTTCCGTTCCTTCGTAATGTCATTACGGTAGGCTTTAACCACAAGGGATGTCTTACATTCCCTGAGGCAATGCAGCGTTCATCGATGGTTCCCGTTGAGGAAATCCGCCGTATGGCTGCAAACGTAAGGCCGGGTGATGTCTGCAACATGCAGTATACATCAGGTACAACAGGCTTCCCGAAGGGTGTAATGCTTACACATTACAATGTTGTAAACAACGGAAAGTGTATCGGTGACCGCATGGGTCTTTCAACAGCAGACCGCATGATGATTCAGGTGCCGATGTTCCACTGCTTCGGAATGGTTCTTTCAATGACATCATCAATGACACACGGTGCTACCATGTGCCCGATGCCATACTTCAGCGCAAAGGCTTCACTTGCATGTATCAACCAGGAAAAGATTACAGCCTTTAACGGAGTTCCGACTATGTTTATCGCGATGTTTAATCATCCCGATTATAGAAAGACCGACTTCTCGCACATGCGTACGGGAATCATGGCAGGTGCAGGCTGCCCGCCTGAGCTTATGAAGCGTGCGGCAAGACCTGACGAAATGAACATGTACGGTATTGTCAGCGTATACGGACAGACAGAGTCTTCTCCGGGAAGTACAATGTCAGCATGGACGGATGACGAAAAGACACGTACTGAAACCGTTGGATATGCATTCCCGCACATCAGCTGTAAGATTGTTGACCCTGAGACAGGTGAGGAGTTACCTGCAGGCATGAACGGTGAGTTCTGCTCAAAGGGCTACAACACAATGAAGGGCTACTACAAGATGCCTGCCGAGACAAAGGCTACAGTTGATGCAGAGGGATGGCTTCATTCCGGAGACCTTGCGATGAAGGACGAGCAGGGCAACTATTACATTACCGGCCGTCTTAAGGATATGATCATCCGTGGTGGTGAGAATATTTATCCGAAGGAAATCGAGGAATTCATCTATACACACCCTACAGTACAGGATGTACAGGTTATCGGTGTTCCTGATAAGAAATACGGCGAGGAGGCCATGGCATGCATTATCCTCAAGAAGGGTGAGACCTGTGATGAGGAAACAATGCGTAAGTACTGTGTTGAGCATATTGCAAGACACAAGGTTCCAAAATACATCGTATTTACAGACCACTTCCCGATGAATGCAGCGGGCAAGATTCTCAAGTACAAGATGCGTGAGGATGCCGTTAAGCTCATCGAACAAATGAATAAGTAACTTTAAAAGCAGAAGACGGATATGGGCTTGAGACCCGTATCCGTCTTCTTAAAAGGAAGGTTATTAAATTTTTATTTTTTATTTTATTATTGTATTATTTTTATTTTCTGAAGAAGGCAATGCCTACTGCTCCAGGACCGATGTGTGTTCCGATAACTGCACCGATTGTTGCAATCGGAAGGTTGTCGATCTGACCATTCCAGAGGTCCTCACTGTCTTCGATGTACTTCTGAAGCATGTCATCATTAAGGCCGCTATAGACAATACACAGGTGGCGTGAAAAGTCGATTCCGCCAACCTCCTCAATGAGCTTGCGAAGAAGGTTGTTTCCGTTCTTTGAACCCCTTGCCTTTCCTGCAAGCACAACGGCTCCCTCTTCAACTCTGATTACAGGCTTGATAGACAATATTCCTCCTGCAAAGGCTACTGCAGAGGAGATACGTCCGCCCTTCTTTAAATACTCGAGTGTGTCAAGAAGCGCCATAACGCATACCTTTTCCCTGTCTTCAGTGAGACGTGCTGCGATTTCCTCAGCACACATTCCGCTCTTTACATAGTCAAGTGCTGTCTGAATAAGGATTCTCTCTCCGACTGTGGCACTTAAGCTATCAACAACGAATACCTTTCCCTCATAATCCTGTGCCGCGATGCATGCACTCTGATATGTGCCACTGAGCTTTGATGATATTGTCACAACGACAACGCTGTCACCGTTTGCGGTAAGCTCACTATAAACAGTCTCAAACTGATGAGGTGTTGCCTGTGAGGTTGTTGGAAGCGCATCTGTCTCAATAAGCTTTTCAAAAAACTCCTTGTGGCTTAATTCAACTGCATCCTTATATTCCTTTCCGTCAAAGGTTACTGTAAGAGGTACAAGTGAGATTCCAAGTGCCGCCGCCTCTGACGGATGAAAATCCGCTGCCGAATCAGTTACTATATGAATTGCCATATTTAAACTCCTTTTTTGTTTATGCTTTTTCTTTTCCTTTTTTTGTAATACCTGTTTCGCTGAGCGTCCTTATTCCGACAGATATCTTTTCAAGTGATGAATAGAAGAATTTACGTTCCTCGTCACTTAAGCTTTTTCCAACAGCCTCAACTGCATAGTCAGCCTTTTCGAAAATCTCATGTGCGAGCTTTGTGCCTTTTTCCGTAAGGAAAATGGGAGCACGGTAATTCCTTGTGCTGCCATCGCCACGTGTTATGAGACCCGCTTTTTCGAGTGCTGCAAGCTCCCTTGAAACATCGGCCTTGTCACGTCCGCAGATGGCTGCAAGCTCAGCTGATGTAACTGAACCTGAATTATTGAGAAGCTGTGTGAAATAAATGGCACTGCTTCCCTTAAAGCCGTATTCCTTCATTTCCATCGATGCGATACGGTGCCAGTAAAGGTCTATCTCATTGATGTAACGAATAAACTTTTCAAATCTTGATATTACCATTATTCCCCCATGAAAAAGAAAAAAGATGTTGAAATATCAACAAATATATTTTACACAAAGATGTTGATTTGTCAACGTCTTTAGTATCAGGCAGCTGTTTGCAATGGGAAATTGAGGCACTTTCATTCCGCATTATTACCACCTATCCCCTGAAAACTGCCATCTGTCGCCAAAATATTGCATCTGTCGGAAACTTTATTATAATCACCTTATAATCAATCCGGAGAGAGAACATGAAAATTTTATTTGACATTCAGAAATCATACAGGGAACCGGAAATCCATATATGCTGTGACAAAAGGTCAGAGGAAACAATAAGGATAAAGGAATCCGTTGAAAAGCTTTTTGACAGGAAAATCACTGCCTATAAAAACCATGAGATGAAGTCTGTTGGGCTTCGTCATGTGGTGAGAATTTTCTCGGAAAGCAAAAAGGTATATCTGAGAACGGCCGACGATACATATGAGGTAAGGGAGAGGCTCTATACACTTGACAGCGAGCTCCCCGAAAAGGAATTTGTCAGGATATCAAATTCCGAAATCGTAAATGTATCAATGATAGAAAAGCTCGACATGGGTTATGCCGGCACTATCAGGATCTTCATGGAAAATGGTGATGAAGCATTCGTATCAAGACGTTATGTTTCAAAAATCAGGGAAGTACTCGGATAACGGAGGTTAGTGATGATAAAAAAGGTTTTACAGAGATTCTTAAACGGTTTCTGCTATTCGATAGCCATAACGATGATTATTCATCTCCTTGTAATGTATTTAAACGGCGGAACACTTATGCTTCCTGAGTTTGTGGCTCACTTTGACAATGAACTTAAGGCATATATGACCGAGCTTATTCTTATCGGAATCATGAGTGGCATTACATCGGGTGGAACGGTTGTGTTTGAAACGAAAAGGATAGGACTTGTTTTACAGAGCATTCTTTTTCTTTGCATAATGCTCTCAGCCTGGGTTCCTGTTGCATGCTATGTATGGGGTTTTCACAAATATACGGCCAGCATGGTTTCAACAATTATCAGTATAGTTGTTACATATGGTTTCTGTTTCTTTTTACAGCTTCGCCACTGCAGGGCGGAAATAAATGACATTAATGCCAGATTGAGGGAAAGAAGGAACGGATAATGGGATACGGCATTGAAATAAGTAATCTCAGAAAGGAATTTGGCAGCCATGTGGCTGTCGATAATCTCACATTGAACATAAACGAGGGTGAGATATTTGCCTTTCTCGGGGTAAACGGTGCAGGAAAAACAACAACAATCCGCATGCTTACAGGTCTTACGGAGCCTACCTCGGGTGATGCAAGGGTTCTCGGACACAGCATTAGGAATGAACTAGACAGGGTTAAGGAAATAGGAAACCTTTCGCCACAGGAAACCTCGGTGGCACCCGGTCTTACGGTTAAGGAAAATCTTTTGTTTATTGCTGGAATCTATGGATTAAGCAGGGAAGAGGGATTAAAAAGAGCAGAGGAGATTAAGGATGGCTTTGAACTTCATGAGGTCTGGGACAAAAGGGCAAAGACGCTCTCAGGCGGTTGGCAGAGAAAGGTAAGTATTGCCATGGCGCTTATCACAGAACCGAAAATCCTCTATCTTGACGAACCGACACTCGGACTTGATGTACTCGCAAGGCGTGAGCTCTGGCGTGTCATTGAGGGACTAAAGGGAAAAACAACAATTGTCCTCACAACCCACTACATGGAGGAGGCAGAGGCTCTTTCAGACAGGATAGGAATCATGGTAAAGGGAAGGCTTGTTACCGAGGGTACACTTACTGAGCTACGTGAAAGGACAGGTAAGGACAGGCTTGAGGATATATTTGTTTCTGTAGTGGAGGCACTTTAATGAAGGGATTAACATTTGCGGGACGCGTTGGTAAGGAAATCATGCGTGATCCCTTAAGCTATATTTTCTGTATAGGATTTCCAGTGATAATGCTTATTATCATGAGTATCATAGACAGTTCAATCCCCGCACAGGCCAATATGACGGTATTTCATATTGAGAACCTGGCGCCGGGAATCGCATACTTCGGACTTACCTTTGTAATGCTTTTTACGTCTATTCAGGTATCAAAGGACAGGACAACGGCACTTCTTTTAAGGCTTTATGCATCACCGATGAAGCCATATGAGTATATGGTGGGTTATACTGTTCCCGTATGCGTGCTCGGAATTGCGCAGATGCTCATATGCTTTACGGCTTCATATCTGGTTGCATTAATGCGTGGCGTTTCGTTTTCTCTGCCGTCCATACTTCTTTCAATGTTTTTACTTGTGCCGTCCATGCTCATGTTTGTCGGTACAGGAATACTCTTTGGAAGTGCAGTAAGCGAGAAGGCAGCACCCGGAATGTGCTCAATCATTATTTCGGCAGTCGGAATGATTGGAGGAATATGGATGGATGTTGACGGTATTGGAGGAACCATCAAAAAAGTAGCAGAAATGCTCCCGTTCTACCACGGGGTTAAGCTTTCAAGACTTCCCTTTGGAGATGGACTTCAGGGTGCGGGAGTACATCTTTTATGGACCTATGCCTTTGCAATAATTTTTTATGTACTCGCGGTAAGGGTATTTACATCAAAAATGAAAAAGGACCTAAAATAGGCATTTTGACCTATTTAAGAATCGGGCGGGAATTCAGGTGCTTCAAATGCGTGAACAGTTTATAAGTGGCTTATCATACAATGATTTTGCCACTTTTTTTATGCCATTTTTTGCGAAATGTGATATAATTTTCTATTGTGGGTTTCAGGAGGATTCAGTTTTGGAAAACATAAAGGCAGAAGAGATAAAAATCGATATTGACGGGACATATATGAATGTCATCCGCTTTGGAAACGGAAATGAAAACCTCATAATTATCTCAGGGCTCACTGTTACGGGACTTGAGGGACAGGGTGAGGCAGTCGCAAACGCCTATAGCGCCCTTTCAAGGGATTACAGAATCTGTCTTTTTGAAAGAAAAAAGGATATTCCAGAGAACTACAGTCATGAGGATATGGCAGAGGATGTATTTAGATGCTCACAGCTAATCGGAATTGAGTCCGCATTTGTTTACGGCGTTTCACAGGGTGGAATGATAGGAGAGCTTCTTGCCTTAAGTCATCCTGACTTTGTGAAAAAGCTTATACTGTGCTCAAGCTCATGCAGGATAACAGAAAAACTCGAGAAGGCCTCGAATGAGTGGCGAATGTATGCTCAGGAAAAGGACATCGTCGCACTTAACAGAAGCTTCTTTAAGTATGTTTACTCACCGGCTTTTCTTGAAAGCGTCAAGGAAATGCTTCCTGCACTCGAAATGGTTGGAAGTGCCAGGGACTGCGAGCGGTTTTTAAGACTACTGGAACCGGTGTCAGACTTTGACATTTCAGGTGAGCTAAATAAAATAAAATGTCCAGTGCTTGTAATTGGAGATGCAAACGATGCTGTTATAGGTCCGGAGGGCTCCTATCAGATGGCAGAGATACTTAAATGTGACCTTCACATGTATGACTGCTACAGCCATGCGGTGTATGATGAGGCACCAGACATTAAAGAGGTTATTGCCGGTTTTCTTAAAAGACCGGATTAAAGGAATCAGGTAAGGGTATATGAATGTATTACATGTAAAATATGCAGTGGAGGTTGCACAGACAGGCTCAATAAACAAGGCGGCCGAAAAAATGTTTGTTGCACAGCCGAATTTAAGCAGATGCATTAAGGAGCTTGAATCGGATATAGGCATTTCCATCTTTGAGAGAACAACAAGGGGAATGCGCCTTACTCCGGATGGAGAGGAATTTATCGCAAGGGCCAGAAAGGTGCTTGACCAGATAGATGACATTGAAAGACTCTATAAGGGAGAGCTTGACCGTAAAAAGCGCTTTTCGATTACGGTTCCTAGATCAAGCTATATTTCATATGCCTTTAAGGAGTTTTCAAAGAGCCTGAGTAAGGAGCCGTCAGAGGTTTATTACATGGAATCAAATTCCTCACAGGCTATTAGGAATATCCTCGAGAATGATTACAAGCTTGGAATCGTGCGCTATGCAGCAGAATATGACAAGTATTTCAAGAATACCTTTGAGGAGAAGGGTCTTTCATATGAGCTCGTTGCCGAATTCAGGTATGCGATGATTATGAGCTCAAAGAGCGAACTGGCTAAGAAAACCGATTTACAGCTTTCAGACCTTAAGGACTATACCGAGATAATTCACGGAGATCCGTATGTTCCATCAGTTCCCGTTGAACTTGTAAGAAAGCAGAAGCTCCCCTACGATGTAAAGGGTCATATATATCTATTTGAGCGTGGCGGACAGTTTGACATTCTTTCGGATAATCCGGATACCTTTATGTGGGTTTCACCTGTTCCGGCAGAGCTTCTTTCAAGGTATGACCTCGTTCAGAGAAAAATAGGAGAGAACAACGAGCTTTACAGGGATGTTCTCATAAAGAAAAAGGATTATTCGTTAACAGACCTTGACAGGGAATTTATCACAGAGCTTTGCAATTCAAAAAGAAGGACTGCATATTAAGGTGAAATGAAAACCTTGTATTATCATAGGTGATATAACAGTATTCCCTTTATGGTTATGGAATTATATATAAGAACTGATAAAATGATAGATGCAAGTTCATCAGTCAGATAAGTTAGTTTAACTTAAAAGACACAGCTGCTTCTCTTCTCTCGGGAGGCAGCTTTTTTCTTGTCAAAAACCAGGAATTAACTTGCTCCTGTCTGAGTCCGTTAACGAGACTGCAGGAATGGGTTAAAACCCTTATTTTGAGCCACTATTATATATATTGATATATCAGTATTCACTTTATGGTTATGGCAAAAATCCGAAGGATTGTTAAAATAATAACCATAAAGAAACGACACAAAAATTATTTTCAGGAGGATTTTAAAATATGGCACGTTTTACACTCCCTCGTGACATTTATCACGGCAAAGGTTCACTTGAGGCTCTTAAGTCTTTCAAAGGCACAAAGGCTATGATCTGCGTAGGTGGCGGATCAATGAAGCGTTTTGGATTCCTTGACAAGGCTGAGGCTTATCTTAAGGAAGCAGGCATGGAGGTTGAGATTTTCGACGGTATCGAGCCGGATCCTTCTGTTGAGACAGTTATGCGTGGTGCAGATGCAATGCTTAAGTTCCAGCCAGACTGGATCGTTGCAATCGGCGGTGGTTCACCAATCGATGCAGCTAAGGCTATGTGGATCAAGTATGAGTATCCAGAGTGCACATTCGAGGATATGTGCAAGATCTTCGGAATTCCGGAGCTTAGAAAGAAGGCACACTTCTGTGCAGTATCATCAACATCAGGTACAGCAACAGAGGTAACAGCATTCTCAATCATCACAGACTATGCTAAGGGAATCAAGTATCCGATCGCTGACTTCGAGATCACACCGGACGTTGCAATCGTTGATCCTGAGCTTGCAGAGACAATGCCACAGAAGCTGGTTGCACACACAGGTATGGACGCTATCACACACGCAGTTGAGGCTTATGTTTCAACAGCTAACAGCGATTACTCAGATCCGCTTGCAGTTCATGCAGTAGAGATGATTATGAATGACCTCGTTAAGTCATACAACGGAGACATGGAAGCTCGTGACAGAATGCACAATGCACAGTGTCTCGCAGGAATGGCATTCTCAAATGCTCTTCTTGGAATCGTTCACTCAATGGCTCACAAGACAGGTGCTGCATTCGCAGACTTCGGAGCACACATCATCCACGGTGCAGCAAACGCTATGTACCTTCCAAAGGTTGTTGCATTCAACGCTAAGGATGAGACAGCTAAGAAGCGTTACGGCGTTCTTGTTGACTACATGGGAATCGCAGCTAAGGATGCTACAGATGATGAGAAGGTTGCAGCTCTTATCGCTTACCTTCGCAAGATGAACGATGACCTCAACATCCCACACTGCATCAGCCAGTACGGTGCTGACAGCTATCCGACAGAGAAGGGCTTCGTACCAGAGGAGGTATTCCTTGAGAGACTTCACGACATCGCTGTAAATGCAATCGGCGACGCATGTACAGGTTCTAACCCACGTCAGCCTTCTGTAGAGGAGATGGAAAAGCTTCTTAAGTGCTGCTACTACGACACAGAGGTAGATTTCTAATCCCAGAGGATTATTAAAGGGTTTAGGCGATTCAGACAAAATCAGGCGGTCCTAAACGGGACCGCCATTATTGAGAGGGATATATGAATAAGATTGTTACAAAAAAAGTACTTAATCCCACTGTTACACAGATGGAGATTGAAGCTCCGCTTGTTGCCAATAAGGCAAAGCCGGGCCAGTTTATTATTCTTCGCGTAGATAGCGAGGGTGAGCGTATTCCGCTTACAGTAGCAGGCACAGACAAGGAAAGAGGAACAGTAAAGATCATCTTCCAGGTAGTTGGTGCCACAACAGAGCTCTTAAACAGCAAGAATGAGGGCGATTACATTGAGAACTTTGCAGGACCTCTCGGAGTTCCGACACATACAGACGGTATCAAGAAGGTTTGTATCGTTGGTGGTGGCGTAGGCTGCGCAATTGCAATGCCTGTAGCTGAGGAATTCCATCGTCTCGGTGCTGAGGTTACAAGCATCATCGGATTCAGAAACAAGGACCTTCTTATCCTTGAGGATGAGTTCAAGGCTTGCTCAGACAGACTTGTGGTTATGACAGATGACGGTTCATATGCAAGGGAAGGAAATGTAACAGTACCGCTCAAGGAGATGCTTGATGCAGGCGAGAAGTTCGACATGATCATCACAATCGGACCGCTTGTAATGATGAAGTTCGTAACACTTGCAGCAAAGCCATACGGCGTACCGGTAACAGTTTCAATGAACCCGATCATGATCGACGGAACAGGAATGTGCGGTGGCTGCAGAATCACTCTCGTAAGAGATGGTGAGCGCATCACAAAGTTCGCATGTGTAGACGGACCAGACTTCAACGGTTACGAGATCGATTTCGACGAGGCAATTTCAAGAAGCAGAATGTACTTCGAGTATGAGCGCAGAGCTCACGAGGAGACATGTAATCTTTTAAGACAGGCATAAGAGGGGTAAAAAAATGGCAATCATTCCAAAGAAAAACGACATACCAACTCAGGACGCTAAGGTAAGAGCACACAATTTTAAGGAAGTAGCACTCGGCTACACAGAGGAAATCGCACTTGCCGAGGCAGACCGCTGCCTTAACTGCAAGAACCAGCCTTGTGTAGCAGGATGTCCTGTAAATATCAGAATTCCTGATTTCATCAATAAGATTAAAGAGCACAACTTTGAGGGTGCTTACCAGGTAATTTCAGAGTCTTCATCATTACCTGCAGTTTGCGGAAGAGTTTGTCCGCAGGAGTCACAGTGTGAGTCAAAGTGTACACTTGGCATCAAGTTTGAGCCGGTTGGAATCGGAAGACTTGAGAGATTTGTTGCTGACTGGCACAATGCAAATGACACAGCAGAGGTTACACCTGTTGAGAACAACGGCCACATGGTAGCAGTTGTAGGTTCAGGCCCTTCAGGCCTTACATGTGCAGGAGACCTTGCAAAGAAGGGCTACAAGGTAACAGTATTTGAGGCACTCCACACAGCAGGCGGTGTACTCGTATATGGTATCCCTGAGTTCCGTCTTCCAAAGGCAATCGTTGCAAAGGAAGTTGAGACATTAAAGAAGCTCGGTGTAGAGGTTGAGACAGACGTTATCATCGGTAAGACACTTACAATCGACGAGCTTTTCGATATGGGCTTTGAGGCAGTATTCATCGGTTCAGGCGCAGGTCTTCCGAACTTCATGAATATTCCTGGTGAGTCATACAAGGGTGTTTACTCAGCTAACGAGTTCCTTACAAGAAGCAACCTTATGAAGGCCTATAACGCCGATCCTAAGACACCTATCATGAAGGGTGGAAAGGTAGCAGTTGTCGGCGGCGGAAACGTTGCAATGGACGCTGCAAGAACAGCACTTCGTCTTGGTGCTGACAAGGTTTACATCGTATACCGCAGATCAATGGAGGAACTTCCCGCACGTAGAGAAGAGGTTGAGCATGCTGAGGAAGAGGGCATCGAGTTCAGACTTCTCTGCAATCCGACAGAGATTCTCGGATATAACAATCCTGAGGATCCAAGAGACCCGAAGAACGGCTTCGTAACAGGCATCAGCTGCGTAAAGATGGAGCTTGGTGAGCCTGATGCATCAGGAAGAAGACGCCCTGTAGCAGTTGAGGGCAGTGAGTTCACACTCGACGTTGACACAGTTGTAATGTCAATCGGTACAAGCCCGAACCCGCTTATCAAGTCAACAACAAAGGGACTTGAGGTTAATAAGAGAGGCGGAATCATCGTTAACGAGGACGGCCTTACATCACGTGACAACGTATATGCAGGCGGAGATGCAGTAACAGGTGCAGCTACAGTTATCTCAGCAATGGGAGCTGGTAAGGTTGCAGCAAAGGCTATCGACGAGGCACTTTGCCCGGAGAATGCAAACAAGGAGAATGTTTACACATTCGCAGCTGCAGAGGAGCAGAAGACAGGTACTGCTTCAAACTAAGATAAATTAATCTCTTAATGAATTAACTTAAAAATACAGGAAGGGGAGCCTAGCGGCTTCCTTTTTTGTGCTTATATAATTAGTTTACATTGGGAAATATGCATGTTTTGGTGTATAATCTAAATATATGCGATTAAACAGCAGGAGGCTATATGCAGAATTATTCAGGAGAAGTCGGACTTCAGTACCACCTTCAGATAAGACCGGGAGATGTTGGCAGATATGTCATACTGCCTGGTGACCCGAAAAGATGTGAAAAAATAGCAAGGCATTTTGATGATGCAAGGCTTGTGGCTGACAGCAGGGAGTTTGTTACATATACAGGATACCTTGACGGGGAAATGGTGAGTGTAACATCAACAGGAATCGGTGGACCATCAGCCTCGATAGCAATGGAGGAGCTTGTGCTTTGCGGTGCCGATACCTTCATAAGGGTTGGAACCTGTGGCGGAATTGACCTCGATGTAAAGGGAGGAGACATAGTTGTCGCAACCGGTGCCATCAGGATGGAGGGCACAAGCCGTGAATATGCACCGATTGAGTTTCCGGCAGTTGCTGACCTTGATGTGATAAATGCGCTTGTAAAGGCATGCAAAACACTCGGGGTTTCATACCATACGGGAATTTCACAGTGTAAGGATGCGTTCTACGGACAGCATGAGCCTGAGAGGATGCCTGTAAGCTATGAGCTTTTAAATAAGTGGGAGGCCTGGAAGAGACTCGGAGTCAAGTGCTCAGAGATGGAGTCGGCTGCTCTCTTTGTTGTCGCAAGCCATCTGGGGGTTCGCTGCGGCTCGTGCTTCCTCGTTGTAGGAAACCAGGAAAGAAATGCACTGAACCTCGATAATCCGATTGTTCATGACACTGAGTCTGCAATAAGATGCGGTGTTGAGACATTAAGGGTATTAATTAAGGAAGATAAGGAAAAGAAATAAATGGATAAGAAGGAAATTTTAAGTAAGGTTGACCACACTCTTCTCGGTGTGGATTCAACATGGGCACAGATACAGACAATTCTTGATGATGCAATCAAATATGAAACAGCCTCGGCATGCATACCGGCTTCATATGTAAAGAGGGCAGCTGAGTATGTAAACGGAAAGCTTCCTATCTGCACGGTAATAGGCTTTCCGAATGGCTACAGCACAACGGCTGTTAAGGTTTTTGAAACTGAGGACGCAGTAAAAAACGGTGCTTCAGAGATTGACATGGTAATTAATGTCGGTGACCTAAAGGATAAAAGATATGATGAAATTGAGGCAGAGATTAAGGCTGTAAAAAACGCATGCCATGGAAAGCTTCTCAAGGTAATCATTGAAACCTGTCTTCTTACAGATGATGAAAAGATAAAGATGTGCGAAATCGTAACAGCAGCAGGCGCCGATTATATCAAGACATCAACAGGCTTTTCAAAGGGCGGCGCAACCTTTGAGGATGTTGAGCTTATGAAAAAGCATGTGGGTGAGGGAGTGAAGGTTAAGGCCGCAGGCGGAATCTCATCCTTTGACGATGCCGAAAAATTCGTGGAGCTTGGTGCAATGAGACTTGGAACAAGCCGTCTTATCAAGATAATGAAGAATTCGTAAGCTTTTTGGCAAAGCATTTGTTGCCATAATTGTTCCAAAAATGAGAATTGATGGTAAATATTGAATATTGAAGGTGTCAAAATGCGAATTATCCGGTTGTAATGAATATTGCACACCGGATTTTTGAATAGTAGGATAAATATACGAAATTCATAATGAATCATAGCAGATGATAGCTGTGAAGGGAGACAGTGAAATGAATAAAACTTATGATGTTGTGATTGTCGGAGGTGGTGCAGTTGGCTGTGCCATCGCAAGGGAGCTTTCACGATATAAACTTAAGACGGCTCTTATTGAAAAGGACCCTGATGTAGCAGGCGAGACAAGCGGACGAAATTCCGCTGTTGTTCATGCGGGCTTCAATAACCGTACGGGAAGTCTTATGGCTAAGCTCTGCGTTGAGGGAAACCAGGGCTTTGAGGAGCTTTGCAGGGAGCTTGACGTACCATATAAGAAGACCGGAAAATTCCTTGTGGCCTTTGATGAAGAGGATGAAAGGATTCTTGAGGGACTCATTAAAAAGGGTGAGGCAAACGGATGTAAGGGACTCAGAATGGTTTCTGCAGAGGAGCTTCATGAGATTCTTCCTGGTGTTGGCGGAATAAGCGCAATGATTTCACCTGAGACAGCGATATTCGATCCGTTCCTTTATACAATCGCACTTGCAGAAAATGCCGTTAAAAACGGTGTGGAGGTTTTCCTTTCACATGAGGTTACGGCCATTGATAAAACCGAGGGTGGCTTTACGGTTACCGCAGGCGGGGAAGAGTTTAATGCGAAGGTTGTCATTAACAGTGCAGGCCTTGGCTCGGCTAAGGTTGCAAAGATGGCAGGCATCGATGATTATGAGATTTATCCATGCCGTGGAGAATATTTTATTCTCGATACAATTGCGGACGAGTATCTTAAGGTACCCGTATATCCTGCACCAAAGCCTGGAATCGGAGGACTCGGAGTTCATCTTACACCTACAATCCACGGCAATGTAATCATTGGGCCAAGTGCAGAGTATCTTGACGATGGAAGCGATTATTCAGTAACGGCACCTATACTCGATAAGCTCTGGAAGGAGGCACATGATCTTCTTCCTGCACTTAAGAGAAGTGACATTATTGGAGGCTTTGCCGGAATTCGTCCGAAGCAGGCACCGCCAACAGAGGGTGGTTACCACGACTTCATTATAAAGGAGGAGGAAGCACTTCCTGGATTCATCGACCTTATTGGAATTGAATCTCCGGGACTTACGGCATCTGTACCGATTGCAAGAATGGTTTGCGGTATTGTGGGAGGAATCCTTCCGCTTACTGAAAATGAAGGCTTTGACGGCACACATAAGGCTGCTCTCAAGTTTAAGGAGCAGACCCCTGAAAAGCAGGCAGAGCTCATTAAGGAAAATCCTGATTACGGCGAGGTTGTATGCCGCTGCCAGACAATTACAAAGCAGGAGATAAAGGATGCCATTGAGAATCCACTCGGTGTTCATACGCTTGCAGGTCTTAAGTACAGGGCGTGGTGCATGACAGGAAGATGCCAGGGCGGATACTGTCTTGGAAGAATCGTTGAGATACTGAGGGATGAGTATGGAATCGAGCCGGAGGATGTCCGTTATCGTGGCGAGGGATCATATATGTTTGTGAAGGGCGGTGCTCAGGATGAAGAATAAGGACGTAATTGTAATAGGCGCGGGCCCAGGCGGAATTGCGGCGGCAATAAGTGCAAAAAAGAACGGTGCCGAGAGCGTACTCGTTCTTGAAAGGGATACAAAAACAGGCGGAATCCTTAACCAGTGCATTCATGACGGCTTTGGACTGACGCATTATCACCGTACACTTACAGGCCCTGAGTATGCTGCATATGATTATAAGGAAGCACTCGAAGCAGGCATCGAAATCATGACTGGTGCCATGGTTACAGGGATGACAGGTGATAAGGAAATTACAGCTGTTACTAGAAACGGTCTTGAAACCTTTAAGGCAGGAGCTGTTGTAATCGCAACAGGCTGCAGGGAGCGTACAAGGGGAGCAATTGCAATACCCGGCTCTCGTCCGGCAGGCGTACTCACGGCAGGTACAGCGCAGAGGCTCATAAACGTTGACCGCATAATGGTCGGTAGGAAGATAGTAATCCTTGGTTCTGGTGACGTAGGTCTCATCATGGCAAGACGTCTTACCTTCGAGGGAGCAAAGGTTGAGTGTGTACTCGAAATCCAGCCGTCACCATGCGGACTTGAGAGAAATGTAAGCCAGTGCCTCTATGACTTTGGCATTCCGCTCTATGTAAATACAACAGTTTCAAGGATATACGGAAAGGAAAGACTTACGGGCATTGATGCCGCACAGGTTGATGAAAACGGCAGAATAATTCCTGGCTCTGAAAAGCACATTGACTGTGATACACTTATTCTTTCAGTAGGACTTATCCCCGAGAATGAGATTGCAAAGATGGCAGGTGTTGAGCTTAACCAGAGAAGTAACGGTATACTCACAGACGATTATTTACAGTCTAGCGTTCCAGGAATCTTTGCCTGTGGAAATGCAAGAAGCGTAATGGACCTTGCTGATTTTGTATCTGAGCAGGGTAGCGCAGCGGGAAGGAATGCTGCACTGTTTATTCGTGGTGAGGCTCTTATGCCGATGCCTGATGAAAAGCACAACAAGATGAAGAAGGGCTTCCCGGAGGAGGGAAGTGTTACATGTGTTCTCTGTCCAAACGGATGTGCACTTCACTATGATAAGGATGGCAATGTTACAGGCAATAAGTGTCCACGAGGAGTAACATATGCAAAGCAGGAGATGATTGCACCAAAGCGTAACCTTACATCGATCATGCGTCTTCCAAGCGGAAAATACATCCCGGTAAAGACAAGTGCCCCGATTCCAAAGGAAAAGCTTCTTGAGGCTGCAATGAAGCTTAGGGAAATCAGGCTCGAAAAGGAGGAGTACGAGCTTAATGAGGTCGTTGTAAAGGATTTCCTCGGTCTTGGTGCAGATGTAATCATTACATCAAACGGACTATAATTAATGCCTGCCAAATGGCAGAATAATTACCCAAACAGAATAAAAATAAGCAATTGGAAGCATATCGCATGTCGGTGTGCTTCCTTTCGTTTTTGAGGGATACGAGCCTTAGATGGGATGAAACAGTTAAATAATAAGTTTTGTAAAAATATCGCAACAGTGCACAAATGTAAAATTTTTACATTGATTTTACATTAAGCTGACTTTCGATTTTACAAACCTCCTTTAATATGTGTATGCAGCGGGGTAGGGTTACACCGTGAGTTTGAAAATGAAAAGGGGGTATGTCAGTGGATATTTTCAATATATTAAGTATGATAGGCGGCCTGTCACTCTTCCTCTACGGAATGAGCACGATGGGTAATGGCCTTGCCAGAATGGAGGGTGGAAAGCTTGAGAGCGTACTCGAGAAGTTAACCTCCAAGAAGATTTTTGCAGTACTGCTTGGTGCTGGAGTTACGGCGGTAATCCAGTCATCATCGGCTACAACGGTTATGGTAGTCGGTTTTGTAAACTCGGGCATTATGAAGCTTTCACAGGCAGTCGGAATCATCATGGGTGCGAATGTCGGAACGACAATCACCTCGTGGATTCTGTCACTTGCTGGAATTGAGGGAAGCACAGTCTGGGTTAAGCTCTTAAAGCCATCATCCTTCTCACCTGTAATGGCACTTATCGGAACAATTCTCATGATGAGCGATAAGGGTGGTTCGAAGAAAAAGGATATCGGAAGCATTCTCATCGGATTTGCAATTTTGATGTTCGGTATGGAGACAATGAGTTCTGCCGTTTCGGGTCTTAAGAACAATCCGTCGTTTGCGGGAATTATGACATCCTTCAGTAATCCGGTGCTTGGAATGATTGCAGGTGCTGTCATCACGGCAGTAATCCAGTCATCATCTGCATCTGTAGGTATTTTGCAGGCACTTTGCTCAACTGGAGCTGTATGCTATTCATCGGCACTTCCGATTATCATGGGACAGAACATCGGTACATGTATCACATCGATCATTTCATCAATCGGTGCAACAAAGAATGCAAAGCGTGCCGCAATGATTCACCTTTACTTTAACCTTCTTGGAACTATTCTCTTTATGGGAATTTTCTATGCTATTAATACCTTTGTGGATTTTGCGTTCCTGGGACTCAGTGCAAACGCAGCGGGAATCGCCATTATCCATACACTCTTCAATGTACTCGGAGTAATCGTTTTCTATCCGTTCACGGGACTTCTCGTTAAGCTTTCAGAGATGACTATCAGGGATAAGGTTAACGATAAGGAGCTTTCCAAGGACGAGCCGGCAATCGACGAAAGATTCCTCGAGAAGCCTGCATTCGCAATGGAAATCTGCAGAAAGAGGGTTGTTGAGATGGCACATGTCACAGAGGAGTCAATCAATGTGGCACTTTCAGACCTCATGAATTACGATGAAGGAAAGACGGAGCAGGTTGTAAAGCTTGAATCACTTGTTGACAGATATGAGGATGTACTCGGTTCATACCTTGTAAAGCTTTCAGGAAGGAATATCTCCAAGGAGGACAGCCGTTCGATGTCGGTTATCCTTCACAGCTTAAGCGACATGGAGAGAATTTCAGACCACGCACTTGGTATTTCAAATGCGGCAAAGGAGCTTCATGACAAGAACCTGTCCTTCTCAGAGGATGCAAAGAAGGAGATTAGCGCAGTGTGTGAGGCTGTCAATGACATCTGCTACCTGACACTTAAGAGCTTCTGGAAGAAGGATAATGAGGCAGCACTTCATGTTGAGCCGCTGGAGCAGGTTATTGACGCACTTATTTCAAGAATAAAGGAAAACCATATCACAAGACTT
This sequence comes from Eubacteriales bacterium, assembly GCA_030526295.1. GTDB lineage: Bacteria > Bacillota > Clostridia > Lachnospirales > Lachnospiraceae > Avilachnospira. The sequence continues at coordinate 4,147 of JAUNDA010000010.1, read as the reverse complement.
AAGGCCGGAAAGTGTTCAATAGAGATGGGCTTTATCCTGGAGGATATCCTGATTGAGCTTGAAAGGGTTGCAGACCACTGCTCAAACATTGCACTTGAAATGCTCACAATCAATGAGAACAAGCTCAACATGCATGAGTATTACAGGGATATGTCTGATTCCGAAAGGGATGAGTTTAATACAGAATACGAAAATCTCATAAAGAAGTATCCTGTTGGACCGGGACATGCTACAATGTAAGGGAAGCTATGTATCGGACACATCCGTATTTTTCGCCTTAAGGAATAATGGAGAAAAAAGAATGGCACTTATTTATATAATCGAAGATGATGAAAACATTAGGGAGATTGAAAGCTTTGCACTCATGAATGCAGGCCACAAGGCTGTGGGCTTTGCATGTGCGAAGGACTTCTACAAGGGACTTGAATCGGTGATTCCGGATCTCTGCCTTGTGGATATAATGCTCCCCGATGAAAACGGAAACGAAATAGTAAGAAAGCTTAGGAAGAATCCGCTCACAAGGACAATTCCGGTAATAATGGTTACGGCAAAGACAACAGAACTTGACCTTGTAAGGGGTATCGAGGACGGTGCCGATGACTATATTAAAAAGCCGTTTTCAGTAATGGAGCTTATCTCGAGGGTAAAGGCACTCCTTAGAAGAACCTCTACAGGAGAGGCGAAGGAGCTTAACCTTGACGAGCTTACCATCAATAACGAAAAGAGAGAGGTATCAGTAAACGGAGAGGTTAAGGAACTGACCTTTAAGGAATATGAGCTTCTTTCGGCACTCGTGCTCAACAAGGGTATCGTGCTCACTCGTGAAACACTTATGGAAAAGGTCTGGGGAACCGATTATGAGGGTGAGTCGAGGACACTCGACATGCACATCAAGACATTAAGACAAAAGCTCGGTGATTACGGCCAGAGAATCAGGACCGTCAGAAATGTGGGTTATATAATCGAATGAAAAGCAAGATAAACATCCGAATGACTGCAATTGCCGTCCTTGCGATAATAGCAACAGTCATCGGAATAACTTTAATTAATTACGGACTTTTCCAGAAGCAGGTAAGGTCGGACCTTAGAATAAGCGCAAAGCTTTTGAGGGATACCCATTACTTTGAGTCTGAAAGCATAAGGCCTGAAAGCATTGACCTTTCTACTGATATCAGTGAGCTGCGTGTTACCTGGATAGGAAGCGACGGAACGGTTCTTTATGATAACGATGCCGATGCAAGGGACCTTAAGAACCATATGGACAGACCTGAGATTATTGAGGCCCTTGAAAGCGGAAGCGGTGAAGCTGTCAGAAATTCCGACACGTTCAATAAAAGTACCTTCTATTATGCGGTGCTTCTCGATAACGGAACGGTGCTTCGTGTTGCAACGAATGCCCAGAATATCTGGGCTGTTTTCGCATCTGCAGCCCCGATGATTCTTCTCATAATTCTAGGCATCATCATAGTCTGCATCATCATTTCGCAGATGCTCACCTATCAGCTTATTAAGCCAATTGAGACGATGGCAAAAAAGCTTGAGGATGATGATTTCAGTTCTCCCTATAAGGAGCTTGAACCGTTTTCTGATATGCTCCGTGAGCAGCATGCAGAGGTTCTTTCCGCGGCAAGGGCCAGGCAGGATTTTACAGCAAATGTGTCACATGAACTGAAAACCCCGCTTACCGCGATTTCAGGCTATGCAGAGCTTCTCGAGGGTGGCATTGCCGATGAAAAGCAGCAGAAGCACTTCCTTGGGGAAATCAGAAAGAATGCCCAGAGACTGCTGTCACTTATTGATGACATCATTAATCTTTCTGAGCTTGACAGAACAGGTAAGAAAACAGCCTTCGAGGATATCGATCTTTATGAGACTGTTTCTGAATGCATGGAGGCACTTAGTATTAATGCGAGAAGCAAGAATATCGAGCTCACCTTTGAGGGCTCGCCATGCATGATTCATGCAAACCGTGACATGATAAAGGAGCTTACTGAAAACCTCGTTCAGAATGCCATAAGGTACAATAACCCCGGAGGAAGCGTCGAGGTCAGGGTAAAGAGCAATGGAAACCAGGTACTCATAGTAAAGGATAACGGTATCGGAATACCTGCCTCGGAGCAGCAGCGTATCTTCGAACGCTTCTACCGCGTCGACAAATCGCGTTCAAAGGCAACGGGTGGAACAGGTCTTGGCCTTGCAATCGTAAAGCATATCGTAGAGCTTCATGACGCAAAAATTACCCTGGACAGTGCTCCCGGAGTCGGAACCACGGTTGTAGTAACCTTTTAATCAAAAAAAATACAAAGCAAACTGCCAAAATAGCCTTGTTTTTAAGGTGTTTGAGGCAGTTTTTTTGGATACTAATCCAATAAACCACTTGCTCTGCAAGTGGATTCCAGATCGGCTTTAGCCCTAGATAAAAAGAAACCTCCGAATCTATAATAAGTACGGGTCCGAAACCGCACTACATATAGAAAAGGAGGTATCCAGATGGATAAGAATACATTATCACATACAACATGGGAATGTAAGTACCATATCGTATTTGCACCAAAATACAGACGTCAAATCGTATATGGAAAAATAAAGGCCGATGTAGCAAACATCCTCAGCACGTTATGCAAGAGAAAAGGGGTGGAAATAATCGCCACAGAGTGTATGCCAGACCATATACATATGTTCGTGGGAATACCACCGAATATCAGCGTATCAGAATTTATGGGATATTTGAAGGGAAAGAGCAGTCTGATGATTTTCGACAGACATGCGAATCTCAAGTATAAATACGGAAACAGAAAATTCTGGTGCAGGGGATACTATGTTGACTCAGTCGGGAAGAATGCCAAGAAGTTCGAGGAATACATCCGGAATCAGATACAGGACGACCAGGCGTATGACCAACTGAGTCTCAAAGAGTACGTAGACCCGTTTACGGGTGAGCCGGTAAACAAAGACAAATAAGAAAAAGCCCCTCGCAGGGGCTTAGTCAGTGAATGTGGTGTGGAAGAAGACACATATTCAGAGGGCCTTGTGAGGCCCGGGCCGGCATTAAGCCCCTTATAGGGGCAGAGGAAACCACCAGCTAAGCTGGTGGTTATGATTTACACATATATTTTGTTGATTTGCCTCTTCCCATCTGATATATGAGACCGTCTGAAATCATCTGTTTTATGATTCTGCTAGATGTTGCCTGACTGACATTAAGAAGAGTGTCGATATCGCTTCTTACTGCTTTTCCATGCTCCTTGATAAAGTCCAATACTTTGTTTTCATAAACGGATTTGGAGTTTTCAGTTGAAGGAATGTCTTTCTTTGTATTACGATTTGGCAAAGTAATTTTAAAAGCGTTATTGGTAACTTCGATTTTTGGCTTTATTGGGAAGTTGCTGTAGGCATCCATTATTTTTGGTAAGCCAGTACCGTAAGCCTCAATCAGTTTAAGACGGTAAAATACTGCCGCAAGCTTTGGATTCCTGCATAACGACAGCCCTAATAGGATATCATCCAGCTCAATGCCATTGAGCAGTCCGCCTACCGATACAAATTCGATTCTGTCATCGTATACGCTAACAAGTGTACTTACACTGAAGGAATAGTCTCTATGTACCAGGGAGTTAAGCAGTGCCTCGCGCAATGCTTCTTCCGGATAATCTCTAGTATCAATACGATATAACCCATCAAATGTAGCGGTTGTATTGTTCCTCAGGTCAAGATAAGCATATAGTTCGTCCATCTGCTTAAAAAGTGAACCTGAAAATTCCCTTCTGTCCTGAAAATCGCTTTTGTCGGTTCCTGAAAATGTGGCGGCCTTAATTGTGCTGGTGCACTGGTCAGATAATAGCATGGCAACATTTGAATAAATCCCATCTGGTGAAATCATGCCAAGAGTTTGCATTTTTGATAAGTCAAAAGGAATATTTCTTTTTGTAAACTGTTCCGAGGCTGCATCAAATGTCAGGGACTGTTCGAGTGAACGCATACTTTCAAAGCTGTCGCCGTCATTCGCAACGCCTATATACAGGACTCCGCCATTAGTGTTTGCAAAAGCTATTATTTCTTTGCAAATATCACTGACCATCTCAGACTTTAGTTCTACGAATTCGCTCTCGGTAAATTTCATAGGGAAAACATACTCCTTTCTAATCAT
>JAUNDA010000094.1 GCA_030526295.1 Eubacteriales bacterium | reverse complement strand
ACCGCCGCCACCTGACGAACTGCCGGAATATGTAAGATTAATCACATAGTCATTAGTCTTTCCGTTCTGCGCCTTTGTTGTAAGCGTTATCGTATTAATTCCCTTTTTAAGAGTATACTTACCGATTCCCTTTACGGTTGTTGTACCCGCAATTGCCTCAGCCTCAACATAGACACTTGCCTTACCCGTCGTTGCCTTGTATGAGTAAGTATTCATGTTGAAGGCAGGTGAAAGGGTAACTCCGTCAATCGAAATCTCACCAAGCTTATAGTTCGGGTTAAGCTTCTTTCCCGATGCAGGCTTTGGAGCAGCCGTCTCAGGCATGTTTTCATAAACCGGGATATGGAACTGGTAATACTCATGAAGCATTGAGGAATCCTCAAGCGCCTTTCCGAATTTCCATCCCTCTCCCCATGCACCGCCGACATTTGTCATGTACTGGTGGTTATATTTGTCAGTTGCCTGCGGGTGAACATTAAACCTCTTATAATAGATTGTATCCTGGTACCTGTAGGAATAATTCTCTGCAAGATACTGCATACCGCCCTTAATGGCCTTTTCCTTTGTGTTCCACGGTCTGCCGTAGGATGTCTTTCCCACGCCTTCTCCGCCTGCCCACCAGAGACCCCTCTCGACGTTAGTCATCGTTGAGGTATTGTAGGCACCTACATTAAGGAAGTTATAAAGACCCTCATATCCAGGATAATCACCTGTAATAAGCGGTTTTCCGCCTTCAGTTCCCTGCTCCTGGATTAAGGCCGCCGCAAATGTAAGCGGGTTCATGTTGTATTGCTTCGCAGCCTCCATCAGTATGTCGATATGCTCATTGAGATACGTGCTTGAAACCATTGTGGTAAGTGCTGCCTCAAGTGTTGCAAGCTCAGCCTCAAGCTCAGTCTCGTCAACAGGGTAAACATACTTATATCCAAGGAACTGGAAAATTGACTTATTCTCAATCCTTACTCCGGTAGAACTGCTGTAGTCGGTCTTGATCCAGTTTCTCGGGTCCATGTAGTAGGCCACGATTTCCTTACTCGCAGCTACCCAGTATGTTCCGTCGTATACCTTCCACTTGTTGTTCTTAAAATCAAAGTCCTCTTCCTTCTGCGACTTCCATGTATCGCTTTCAGTATTTGGAACAAGCGAACGATCCGCAACAGCCTCTGTCTCTACCGCCGTATTCCAGTCAAGTCCTGTCGGATCTGCATAGAACTTCCACTCAGGATAGAAATTGTGAAGTTCAATTAAAAGGGTCCTGTAGGACTCAGGGAAGTTACCGAAAATATATGTATCCGGGTTATCCTCGGCGGGTGTGCTTCTTCGCATCGCAAAAAGCATCGGACGCCCACCAAAGCTTGAAGGAGTAGCCGTGTCAAATTCAGACGGAAGCTCTGCTTCATAGCCATTTTCATACTCATATGAATACTCAGGCTCATACTCGAAATCCTCGTCTGCCGGGTCAAAGGCATACTCTTCTCCCTCGAAGCCAAGCTCCATCATGTACTCGTTGTAAATGTCAAGGAATCTCTCCGCATCCTCATCTGTTTCCGCAAATGCCACAGACGAAAAAAGAAGACTCATGATGAGAATCCACGAAACAAATGCTGCTGTTTTTCTTTTAATAATAGTAAATTTTTTCATGGATAACATTTTATTATTCCAAAGTCAAAACCGCAATAAACAAACACTTACAAAGTCTTACAAAAAATGTCACGAAAAACGGCATTTTTGTATGTATTGCACATTGAACAATTTTTTTTAACTTTTTTGTGCAAAATCACTTGACACATTTGCTTTAAAGTGCTAAAGTGTGCATCGTAAAAATTAACCGCACATAAGCGGATTAAATTAGGAAGTGCTAAAAATGTCATCATTTAACAAGTCATTTGCATACTTTAGCTTTTACTTTATTACCTCAAGTAGTAAGGTCGATTTGTATTGCATGGAATGATTTGATAAGTCACGACTTCTAAGCGATGCGAATTGACCGCATCGCTTTTTTAGTGCCAATGGAAAAAGGAGAAACATCATGAAGAACAGAATTTTAGCAGCAATTATGGCCATGGTTATGGTTATGGGTCTTGCAGCATGCGGCTCATCATCAACAACCGCAACAACAGCAGCAGCTACTACTGCAGCAGCTACAGAAGCAGCAACAACAGCAGCTGAGGCACAGGCAACAGAAGCTCCTGCTACAGAGGCAGCAGCAGAGGAAACATACCTTGTAGGTATCTGCCAGCTCGTTCAGCACGTAGCACTTGACGCAGCTACACAGGGCTTCAAGGACGGTCTTACAGCAGCTCTCGGCGACAGGGTTCAGTTCGACGAGCAGAACGCTTCAGGTGAGGCTAACAACTGCCAGACAATCGTTAACGGCTTCATTTCAGAGAACGTTGACCTTATCATGGCTAACGCAACACCGGCTCTTACAGCAGCAGCTTCAGCTACAGCTGACATCCCGATCCTCGGAACATCAGTTACAGCTTATGGTGTAGCACTTGACATCGACGACTTCAACGGCACAGTAGGCAGAAACATTTCTGGTACATCTGACCTTGCAAGCCTTGAGGAGCAGGCACAGATGCTCATGGAAATCTATCCTGAGGCTAAGAAGGTTGGTCTTCTCTTCTGTAACGCAGAGCCTAACTCAAGATACCAGGTTGATGAGGTTAACAAGGTTCTCACAGCAGCTGGCATCGAGTGTGTAGAGTACGCATTCACAGACTCAAACGACATCACATCAGTTACAACAAAGGCTTGTGACGAGGTTGATGTAATCTACATTCCTACAGATAACGCAGCAGCAGCTAACACAGAGGCTATTGCAAACGTTGTAAGACCGGCTAAGGTTCCGGTAGTTGCAGGTGAAGAGGGTATCTGCAAGGGCTGTGGTACAGTAACACTTTCAATCAGCTACTATGACCTCGGAGTAACAACAGGTCAGATGGCAGCTAAGATTCTCACAGGTGAGGCTGACATCGCTACAATGCCTGTAGAATACACAACATCCACAAAGAAGTACAACGCTGAAATCTGCGCAGAGCTCGGTGTAACAGTTCCTGCAGATTACGCAGTAATCGAATAATCTGTCTTAACAGAAAAATTTAACTGAGGTATTTTGTAATGAATCTATTGACTTCTATTTTGAATTCAATGCCGGGTGCGGTTTCCCAGGGACTTGTCTGGGGAACCGTTGCCATCGGTGTTTATATCACATATCGAATTCTCGATATTGCCGACCTGAGTGTTGACGGAACAATCGCAACAGGCGGCGCAGTATGTGTAATGCTTATCCGCGGCGGAATGAACGCATGGATTGCCGTATTAATCGCAATGCTTGCAGGTGCGGTTGCAGGACTCTGTACCGGACTTTTCCACATTAAGCTCGGAATTCCCGCCATCCTCGCTGGTATCCTTACACAGCTTGCACTCTACTCGGTAAACCTTAGAATACTCGATTCAAAGTCAAACCAGGCGATAAGCGTAGACAAATACAGTCTTCTCGTTAGCTCACGTTATGTCAGAACAATCGGACTCAACAACCCGCTTATCCTTCTCTTTGTAATCTGTGTTGTTCTTATAATTCTTTTATACTGCTTCTTCGGAACAGAGCTTGGAAGCGCACTCAGGGCAACGGGTGCAAACCCGCGCATGGCTCAGGCACAGGGCATCAATACTAACACGAACATCATCATCGGACTTGCCCTTTCAAACGGCCTTACAGCCTTTGCTGGTGCCATCCTCTCACAGTTCCAGGGCTCAGCCGACGTAAACATGGGACGTGGTGCAATCGTTATCGGTCTTGCAGCAGTCACAATCGGCGAGGTCCTTTTCAGGAAGGTATTTAAGAACTTCGGTCTCAAGCTTTTCGGCGTTGTTATCGGTGCAATCATTTACTACATTGTTTTACAGATCGTACTTGCACTTGGTCTCAACACTAACGACCTCAAGCTCTTAACAGCACTTATCGTAGCAGTATTCCTCGGCATCCCGCACATCAAGGCGAATATGGCTGCCAGGGCGCACAAGGATTAAGACCCACAGGAGAGTACAAAAATGCTAGAAGTTAAAAACGTTACAAAAATATTCAAAAAAGGAACAATTAATGAGAAGGTCGCACTTAACGGCTTAAGCCTCCACCTTGATCCAGGTGACTATGTTACGGTAATCGGTGGAAACGGTGCCGGAAAGTCGACACTCATGAACTGCATTTCAGGCACAATGATGCTTGACGGTGGCAGCGTTAGCCTTAACGGCAAGGACCTCTCAAGACTCCCTGAGTATAAGAGGGCCGCAATGATCGGTCGTGTTTTCCAGGATCCGATGATGGGTACAGCCGCTACAATGCAGATAGAGGAAAACCTCGCACTCGCCAACAGACGAGGCAAGGTTCACGGACTTAGATGGGGCATCACAGCCTCAGAGAGGGAACTTTTCAGGAGCAAGCTTGCCGAGCTTAACCTCGGTCTTGAAGACAGAATGACCACAAAGGCCGGTCTTCTCTCCGGCGGTCAGCGTCAGGCTGTAACTCTTCTTATGGCCACACTCAAAACGCCTGAGCTTCTGCTTCTCGACGAGCACACAGCAGCACTTGATCCGATTACGGCAGGAAAGGTTCTTGAGCTTACAGACAAGATTGTCACAAAGGAAAAGCTCACAACCCTAATGATCACTCACAACATGAAGGATGCGATTGCGCACGGCAACAGACTTATCATGATGGATTCAGGAAGAATCGTTGCCGACATCAAGGGTGAGGAAAAGAAAAACCTGACGGTAAAGGACCTTCTCGATCTCTTCAGTTCAACGTGTGAAGAAAGGAACCTCACGGATAAGATGATGCTTTCCGACGCAGGCGACTGATTTGCATTGAGAAATACATAATACCTCAATAGCCTTTTTAGGCAAGAAAAAACTGCTCCAGCCGGGGCAGTTTTTCTTTTATCTCTCTATTTATCATTCACTTGGTTTCGTCATTCAGTCGTTTTTTTCAATTCCATTCGGTCAGGCTTCCTCTTCTCATCCAGTAAGATTTCCCATTTTCATTTACTCGATTTTAAATTCTATTTTTTCACTCCCCTTTTCTGCTCCTCTCCCATTGTATTTATCATGAGCATTGTGGTATATTTCAAATAAAGTATTAATTAAGTATAATGCGATATTTTAAAGTATTCCTTATACATAGGAGGCAGAACATGACAGAGAAAATCAATACTGATGTGATACTCGCAGTAGTTGAACAGGGAAGCTTTAAGGATGCCGCTGACCTTCTTGGATATACGCAGGCCGGAATCAGCTATATCATCAACACCGCAGAGCAGGTTCTTGGCTTTCGTCTTTTTTACAGGGAGCACAGTGGAATCAGGCTTACCTCAGAAGGCGAGGCACTTCTCCCCTATCTTTACAACATTAAAAATGATGAAAGAAGGATGCAGAATAAGATTAGCGACCTGAACGGTCTCAATGCAGGCCATATCAAGGTACTTGTATTTGATAGTGTGTTTGTTAACTGGATTCCAAAAATCCTTAAAGAATTCAAGGCAATCTATCCTAATGTTACCTTGGAATTCATCTCAGAGGAGGACTGTAAAAAGGCAGAACTTATGCTTTTGCATCATGACGTTGACTGTGCATTCTTTCTTCATCATGTAAAAAACAAGGATATCCACACAAGATTCCTGCTAGAGGAGTCATTAAAGGCGGTTGTTTCCCCCGACCATCCGATGGCGGCAAACGGTTCGTTTTCTGTAAATGAACTTGGCAGCTACCCTTACATCCGTATGGCCTTTCATGAGGACACCGGTATTGACGAGATATTTGCCACCTATGACACAGTTCCAAATACTGTCTACACAATAGACAATGACTATGCAGCGATAGCAATGGCAGCCGAAAACCATGGCTTCTGCATTTTCCCGGAACTTCTTTTAGCCAATGCCCCATCGAACGTCGTGTGTCTTGACTTCGACAGACCGGTACACCGAACAATCAGCATTGGAACGGTTGATCCAAAGGAGTGTTCTGCAATCGTAACGGCATTTACCGAATTTGTCGTCTCCTGGGTAAAGAAAAGTATTTCTTAATTATCACATAAGAAACTCAAGCTTTACAATTATATGATTTCCCCTATATTTTATATAGATTCAAATTTATCAAGGGGGAATTATGAAAAGACGGTGCTGGGTCGAAATCGATCTCAAACAACTTAAGCAAAACTACATCACCTACACCGGAGCATGCTCACAGAGAGTTCTCGCAGTGGTAAAGGCTGATGCTTACGGACATGGTGCCATCAGGTGTGCCAGGGCACTTCAAGAGGCAGGCTGCAATGAATGGGCAGTCAGCTGTTTAAGCGAGGCTCTTGAACTAAGAAACGCAGGGATTAAGGGTTTTCTTCTTATTCTCGGATATACACCCGCCAAATTTGCGGACGTTCTCATCGAAAATGACATAACACAGGCTCTCGTTGATGAGGAGCATGCAGAGTCTTTTCTTGGAACAGGAGTAAAGGTTCAGTTTGCAATCAATACAGGCATGAACCGTATTGGCCTAAATTCCGACAATCCAGACGAAACTGCCTCCATCATAAGAAAATATGCAGGCAAACTTAACCTAAACGGAATCTTCACACATCTTTGCGTGGCTGACACACCCTCAGAGGACGAATTTACAAAAAACCAGCTTTCACGCTTTAAGGCTGTTGCTGAAAGAATAAGCGACCTTAACCTTCCGTATATCCACTGCATGAATACAGCCGGAGGTCTTAGCCGTGAGCCGTACGGAAGCTTCGTAAGGCTTGGCATCTCACTGTATGGCTTAAGGCCCGATACATGCTTTAAAATCCCCGATGGCATTAAGCCAGTCATTAAATGGAAGGTATTTGTTGCTACTGTTTTCAAGGTTAAAACAGGTGAGACAATTGGTTACGGCCGTACCTTTAAGGCAGACAGGGACATGGATGTTGCAACCATTACTGTAGGATACGCAGACGGACTGAGCAGGTCACTTTCAAACAAGGGCTATGCATTCCTCAATAATAAAAAGTGTCCCATCGTCGGAAGGGTATGCATGGACCAGACCATGATTGATGTAACAGGCCTCAAAATCAGGCAGGGCGATGAAATCGAGCTTCTGAACGAATATTACACGGCTGAGGAAATGGCCCGCGACTGTAATACAATCTCATACGAAATCGTAAGCGGAATTACAAAAAGAGTTGAAAGGGAATATGTCTCATAATAAAGAAAACTGCTCCAGCCGGGGCAGTTTTTCTTTTATTTTATCTATTTATCATTCAACTTAATTTCGTCATTCAGTCAGATTTTCATATTTCGTTCAGTCAGATTTTCATTTTT
>JAUNDA010000093.1 GCA_030526295.1 Eubacteriales bacterium | reverse complement strand
CAAAGGTTATCGTTTGCCACCTTGGAAACGGTGCTTCAATCTCTGCTTCAATCGGCGGCAGATGCGTAGACACATCAATGGGTCTTACTCCGCTTGAGGGACTTATCATGGGAACACGTTCAGGTGACCTTGATCCGGCTATCCTTCAGTACCTCTGCAACAAGGAGGGTATGGATGTAAACCAGATGGTTAACGTACTCAACAAGAAATCAGGTATCCTCGGCATGAGCGGCGGAGTATCATCAGACTTCCGTGATGTAGGAGCAGCAGCAGACAATGGCAATGAGAAGTGCCAGGTTGCTCTTGAAGCATTCAGATACAGAGTTGCAAAGTACATCGGTGCTTATGCAGCAGCTATGAACGGTGTTGACGCTATCTGCTTCACAGCAGGTGTTGGCGAGAACGACAAGGACGCAAGAAAGCTTATCTGTGAGGAGTACCTCGGATATCTTGGAGTAAAGATCGACGACGAGAGAAACAACGTAAGAGGAAAAGAGACTCTTATCTCTGCTGACGATTCTAAGGTTCAGGTATGGCTTCTCCCGACAAACGAGGAGCTCAGAATAGCAATGGATACACAGGCTCTTGTAAAATAATTTTACCTATTGACAAGAACGGTACATCTGTGTATAATTCAAAAGTCGCTTTAAGAAAAAAGGAGGTGTAGACTATGTCAATCTGCCCAAAGAATAAATCATCAAAAGCAAGACGTGATTCAAGACGCGCAAATTGGAAGATGAGCGATGTGAGCCTTGCAAAGTGCTCAAAGTGCGGAGCATTGGTTATGCCTCACAGAGTTTGCAAGAATTGCGGTTCATACAACAAGCGCGAGATCGTTAAAGTTGACGCTGAATAATGATTGATTGTATTAAAGGCTTTCAGCAATTGTGCTGAGAGCCTTTTTTCGATGTATAGGAGGTTTGAGATGATTAAAGTTGTTCTTGATGCATTCGGCGGGGATAACTGCCCGGGCTGCAACATTGACGGAGCAATAAACGCATTAAAGGAAAAGGATGACCTTAAGGTAATTCTTACAGGTGATGAGAACATTCTTAATGAAGAGCTTAAGAAGAGGGGCTTTAGCTCAGACAGGCTCGAGATTGTGAATGCTCCAGAGGTTATTTCACTTGATGAAAGCCCTGTTTCCGCTGTTAGAAAGAAAAAGGAATCCTCACTTGTAAAGGGTATCGTTATGGTTAAGGAGGGCGAGGCTGACGCATTTGTTTCAGCGGGCTCCTCAGGTGCGGTTCTTGCAGGCGGACAGCTTCTTCTCGGAAGACTCCCGGGAGTTCAGAGACCCCCGCTTGGAACACTCATACCTACAGCAAAGGGAGTGTCCTTCTTCCTTGACATGGGTGCAAACGTCGATGCAAAGGCTGAGTGGCTTTTACAGTTTGCAAAGATGGGCTCAATTTACATGAAGAATGTAGAGGGACTTGATAATCCAACCGTAAAGCTTGTTAATATTGGTCTTGAGGATGAGAAGGGCAATGCACTTACAAAGGAAGTAAACGAGCTTCTTAAAAATGATGAGACAATCAATTACCAGGGCTACTGTGAGGCGAGAGAGGTTCCGCATGGTACAGCCGATGTAATTGTTGCCGATGCCTTTACGGGCAATGCAATGATAAAGATGTTTGAGGGAACTGCGGGTCTTTTCCTTACCACTATGAAGAAGGCCTTTAAGGATAACCTCATTTCAAAAATTGGTGCGCTTCTTGTAATGAAATCAATGAAGAAGGCATTAAAGCCGTATGATGTTTCAAACTACGGCGGAGCACCGCTTCTTGGTGTAAAGGGCGTAATGATTAAGTGCCACGGCAATTCAAAGGAGAAGGAGATAAAGAACTCCGTAATCCAGGCTTATGTCTTTGCAAAAAGCAAAACTAATGATATTATTGCAAAAGCCTTCGAAAAGGTATAATATAAATTCTATAATTACTTAAAATAGGAGACTTGTATGGAATTCGAAAAACTTAAAGACATTATCGTTGAAGTATTGGATATCGATCCGGAGAGAATTGAGCCTGAATCATCATTCATCGAAGATCTTGGCGCTGACTCGCTTGATGTTGCCCAGATTCTTATCGGTGTAGAGGATGAGTTTGATATCGATATTCCTGACGAGGAGATGGAAAAGGTTGTTACGGTTAAGGATGCCGTAGACGTAATCAAAGCAGCAAAATAAATGTTTGGCTATGAATTCAGTAAGCCGGAACTCGAAAGGCTCGCCTTAACGCACCCTTCGTTTTCCGGCGAAATGAAAAAATCACGAGTTGAGAGTAACCAGCGACTCGAGTTTCTCGGGGATGCTGTTCTCGAACTCGTCATATCGGATTATCTGTATAAGAAATATCCCGACAGTGAAGAAGGACAGCTTACAAAAATGCGCTCATCGCTGGTTTTTGAAGCTGCTCTTTGTCTGTGTGCCAATAAAATAGGTCTGGGAGAGCATCTCTTTCTCGGAAAGGGTGAGGCACAGTCGGGAGGCAGGGAAAAGCCCTCGGTTTTGTCTGATGCCTTTGAGGCATTAATCGGAGCTATTTATCTTGACGGTGGAATGGAGCCCGCAAGGGAATTCATATATAAAAATGTACTTGAGCATGTCGATGTAATGGAGCTTTTAAACGATTACAAGACAAAGCTTCAGGAACATGTTCAGAAGAATGCCTCAGTCGTAAGATACGAAACAGTCGAGCTTGTCGACGGTGACAGGGGCTTTTTCTCAAGGGTATATCTCGATGACACAGAGTATGCATCGGGAGAGGGAAAAACAAAAAAGTCCGCTGAGCAGGCGGCAGCAAAAAAGGCACTGGAAAAGTATGTACCTTAAAAGTATTGAGATCCAGGGATTCAAGTCATTTGCCCACAAGACAGTTCTTAACTTCAACATGGGAATGACAGCAATTGTAGGTCCCAACGGTTCAGGAAAATCGAATATAGCGGATGCAGTCAGATGGGTGCTCGGAGAACAGAAGGTAAAACAGCTTCGAGGCAGCTCAATGCAGGACGTAATCTTCGCGGGAACAGAGCTCAGAAAACCACTGGGCTTTGCTTTTGTGTCGCTTACCTTTGACAACACCGACCATGCAATCAACCTCGATTACAGCGAGGTAACGGTTTCTAGAAAGCTCTACAGGTCGGGTGAATCCGAATACATCCTGAACGGTCAGACAGTAAGGCTTAAGGATATCCAGGAGCTCTTTTTCGATACAGGTATCGGCAAGGAGGGCTATTCGATTATCGGACAGGGCCAGGTTGAAACAATCATCAACGGCCGCCCCGAGGACAGAAGAGGTATCTTTGACGAGGCCTGCGGAATCACTAAGTTTAAAAAGCGTAAGATTGCCGCCTTAAAGAAGCTTGAGGACGAGAAGGCAAACCTTCTGCGTATTACCGATATCCTCGGTGAGCTTGAAAAGCGCGTTGGTCCTCTGGCAAGGCAGTCTGAAAGCGCAAGGGAATATCTCAAATTAAGGGACGAGCTTAAGAAAAACGAGCTCAATCTCTTTGCAAGGGAGACTGAGAATGATTTTAAGGAGCTTGAGGCCCTTGAGAAAAACATTGAAATCATCAAATCCTCAATTGATGATGTTAAGAGCGAGGATGAGGCTCTTATGAATAAGAATACGGATCTTAGTGAGAAGCTGAGGACCGTTGAGGAAACACTTCAAAAATGCAATGATGACAAGCTTAAGGGAGAGCTTCTTGTAAAGAACCTCGAGTCACAGATAGGTGTATGCGAGGCTGAAATCGAGGCCCTTAAGAGAAGCATTGCAATGATTGGTGAAAATCTCGAGAAGACTGCAAGGGAGCAGCTTAAGAGATACGAGACAATCAACACATATCTTGGAAAGATTGACGACCTTGAGAAGGATCTTGAGGCGTTTGAGGATAAGGCGGGGGAATTCCTTGAGGAAAGCGATGAGGATTCACCTGAGACCCTGAGGGTTAAGCTTGAGGAATATAAGGAGAAGCTTACTGCAATCCTGCCTAAGGAGTATGCCGCAAAGGACGAGGCTGAGGCTACTAGTAAGGCTAATGCTTCAGACGGTGCGGAGGGTACCGGCGAACCCGATGAGGATGACGACGAGTTCCTGTTTGCGGAGCCAGAGTGGCTTAAGGCCATCAAGAACAAGCGTGATGACTTAAGTGACATCAGGGAGCGCGAGCAGACAAACAAGGCGTGGATTGAAAAGGCAAGTGAGGAATACAACTCGCTTACCATGGAGCTTAAGGCAATCACCGACAGGAAGAATACTGCCTTCAGCGAATACAACATTAAGAAGTCAAAGTATGAGGCAATCAGAAACGTTGCCGAAAGATACGAGGGCTATGGTTCGAGTGTCCAGAATGTCATGCAGCTTAAGGGCCAGCTTAAGGGCATTAAGGGTGTTGTTGCGGACATTATCAGCACAAAGCCGGAGTTCGAGGTGGCAATTGAAACAGCACTCGGAGGCCGTATCCAGAACATCGTAACGGACAACGAGCGCACCGCGACTGACATTATCGGCCACCTTAAGAAAAACAGGCTCGGACGTGCGACCTTCCTTCCGCTTGACGCAGTTAAGGGAAGAATAGATGACGAGTACAGACGTGCTGTTAACGAGGAGGGCTGTCTTGGCATTGCCAGTGAACTTGTTGAGACTGGACGTGAATACGAGGATCTTGTAAAGAGCCTTCTCGGAAATACACTCGTTGTAAAGAATGTTGACTACGCCTTGAGGATTGCGGGAAGACATAACCACAACCTTAGAATCGTAACACTCGAGGGCGAGCTTCTTTCAAAGGGCGGAGCAATCGCCGGCGGTTCTTATAAGAATTCCTCAAACCTCATGGGAAGAAACCGTGAGACACAGGAGCTTAAGGAGCTTACAGAGGAGGCATACAAGAAATACATTTCCTTCGATGATGAAATCAGGGAATGCGAGAAGAGGATAAGCGAAAAGAACAGGGAGCTTGAAAAGCTTCTCGATGAGCAGAAGGAAATCAACGAGCGTAAGAATTCGCTTAGCTTCGGCCTCATTAGCGACATGAAGCTTAAGTTCAGTAACCTTAAGCAGACAACGGGCTTCATCGAGGAAAACATTGACAGAATAACAGGCGAAATCGAGGCTGCAGTTAAGGAGACCGGTGAGCTTACATTAAAGAAGGATGAGAATGAGGCCTCAATAGGCGAGAAGACTGCCTATATCGAGGAGAGAAGGTCCGACATTGAAAGTGTAAGGAACGGTCTTAAGGAGTCGGAGGAGATGGCTCTTACCGCAGGTCGTGAACGTGAGACGCTTGCTGCTTCACAGGCAGAGTATTTCGAGAGAAAGAATGAAATCTCAGGCGAAATCCTTGGTCTTGAAAAGGACCTTTTAAGGCTTGAGGCTTCACATGAGAAGCAGGGCCAGAAGATTGAACAGGCTACAAGCTACATCTGGACAGAGTACGAGCTTACATTATCTGATGCAAAGAAGGAGTACGACGAAAGCCTTGGTTCCCTTAAGGACATCAAGGAAAAGGTTACAGGCCTTAAGGCACAGATAAAGGCACTCGGTCCGATTAACATCCAGGCGATAGAGGAATATAAGGAGACTGCGGAAAGATACGAGCTCTATAAGACACAGCATGATGACATCGCCGAGTCTCAGGCCGTTATCGAGGAAACCATCAAGGAACTCGATGAGGGAATGAAGAAGCAGTTCAGCGAGCAGTTTGCACTTATCGGAACTGAGTTCAAGAAGACATTCTCACTTCTTTTCGGAGGTGGAGAGGCTTCACTTGAGCTTGTTGTGAATGACGATGAGGAGGTGCTTGACGAGCTCAGCGCAGGCATTGCAATCAATGCACAGCCTCCTGGAAAGAAGCTTCAGAACATGATGCAGCTTTCAGGTGGTGAGAAGGCGCTTACGGCAATCGCACTTCTTTTCGCAATCCAGAACCTTAAGCCGTCACCGTTCTGTCTCCTCGACGAGATTGAGGCAGCGCTCGATGACACTAATGTTTTAAGGTTTGCAAACTACGTAAAGGATATCTCTGACAGGTCTCAGTTCATTCTCATTACCCACAGACGTGGAACAATGGAATCTGCTGACAGACTGTACGGAATCACAATGCAGGAGAAGGGCGTTACAAGCCTTGTAAGTGTAGACCTTGTAAGTGACGTTGTGAAGTAATGAGGTCGAATAACGCGTAAAAATGACGTGGTTTAAATAACCAAATTTAAACGCTGTTAAGTAATGCGGAAATTGATGCGTGACTGACCTAAAACGGGTGACACTACAAAAGGAACCGTAAAACGACGGCGAAAGAAACGCAAAACAACGCATTAAAAGTAAATAAGCGGAAAAGAGCAAATGTATGCGTGAACAAACATTAATAATAAGTTCGAACGCAAAATAACAGGAATTACCGGAAAGAATAAAAATGGCAGGATTTTTCAGTAAATTAAAAAACGCACTGGACACTGTGTTCGGTGACTATTCACAGGTAGATGACGATTTCTTTGAGGAACTTACGGACGTTCTCGTAATGAGCGATGTTGGTGCCGAAACAGCCACATCAATTGTTGAGAAGGTGAGGGAGAAGTCACTTGAGGAGCATGTAAAGAACCCGGACAAGGTAAGAAGTATGCTTGTTGAGGAAATAAGCGAAAGGATGAAAAACGATCCCTCTGTTTATGACTTCCTCAATGACAAATGCGTCATCCTCGTTACAGGAGTAAACGGTGTCGGAAAGACGACCACAATCGGAAAGCTTGCCCTTCT
The DNA here is from genome assembly GCA_030526295.1 of Eubacteriales bacterium. Taxonomy (GTDB): domain Bacteria; phylum Bacillota; class Clostridia; order Lachnospirales; family Lachnospiraceae; genus Avilachnospira. The sequence goes on along the minus strand of JAUNDA010000093.1, from coordinate 683 downwards.
TTTAAAGAATAAGGGCAAGAGGGTTCTCATGTGCGCCGCTGATACCTTCAGGGCAGCTGCAATCGAGCAGCTTGAGGTATGGGCAGGAAGAACAGGCTGTGAGCTCATAAGACAGGACGAGGGCTCTGACCCTGCAAGTGTCGTTTATGACGGCATCAATGCGATGAAGGCACGTAATGCAGACATTCTCATCGTCGATACGGCTGGAAGACTCCACAACAAGAAAAACCTCATGGACGAGCTTGCTAAGATTGACAGAATCCTTAAGCGTGAGATGCCCGATGTACGTAAGGAGGTTCTCCTTGTGCTTGATGCTACAACAGGACAGAATGCATTAAGCCAGGCAGATGAATTCTCAAAGGCCTGCGGCATCACAGGACTTGTGATGACAAAGATGGATTCCTCGGCTAAGGGCGGCGTGGCAATCGCGGTGTGCGACAGAATAGACGTTCCGGTTATGTATGTCGGAGTTGGAGAGAAGGCAGAGGACCTCAGGGAGTTCGATGCAGAATTCTTCGTAAAGGAGCTCGTGGGTGTGAACTGATTCCTGTACGGTCTGTAACCATCCAATATTGTGATTTCAATCAAAAACGCGATTTTTGCGAAAAAGATTGAATTGTATTTTCTGACGGAAATTAGCGGTATTTACTTCAGATTGAATTCACATTGAAATCAAATTGAAT